>JAJKIL010000354.1 GCA_021154515.1 Niastella sp.
CAGGCGTAAATGTCGCCGATGCTGCAGCTGCCTCCCCTACTTTCACTAAACTATCAACACTGGTTCCCAGGTACACCTCAAAACTATCGGCATAATTACCTTCCCAGCTGAATACAGCGGTTTGGTTGTTCAGGAACACATTGGTAGCATTTTGAACCGGTGACGGGTTCACCGTTGTTACAGGCAGTGTGCCTTCTACCGGTGTGGTTACTCCCACGATGGCGCTGTAGGCAGATTCGTTCAGCGGACTGTGCGCTTTAACGCGGTAATAATATTTCATCCCCGATTGCAAACCGCCATCGGTATAGGCAGTTGTACTAGCCGACACATGAGCCACATCGGTAAAGTTCACACTATCAACACTACGCTCTGCAATGAAATAATCTTCGTTATCCGAGTTGTCTGTCCAGCCAACATTCACCGTGCTGGGCTGGCCGGCTTTGGCCACAGGGGCACTCAGCGTAAGATCTGTCGGTGCCTCCACATAATTGGGTGATTGAATGTCCAGTTCGCCGGTAGCAGGTTTGAACACCCACAACAAACCCGGTGCGGGTGTGGCCGGATCGAATTGGGTAATGGTGCCGTTGGTAGCGCCTGACACCGTAAATATTTTGAATTGATCGCCTGATGCCGGGGTACCCGTAAAATTAATCTTCAGGGTTCCGCCATACACCATATCTTTTGTTACGGCCACTTTATCCCAGGTGCTGTTATTCTTATTGAGATCGATAGATGTTACTGCTGTTGATTGCAGGGTAAGATTGTCCTTACCGGTAAAGGTGCCGATCGAACTATCGCCTGGCTCCAAGGTACCGGCTACTACTATTTCACCAGTAACAGATCCCTTACCGGCCAGGGCAGCGCCCTCATTAACGGTCAGTTTTCCATTACCACTATTTGCGCCATTTACAATCAGTTTACCCGCCTCTACCGTAGTAGTACCGATGTAAGTATTGTTGCCGTTCAAACGCCACAAGCCGGTACCGGTTTTAACGATGGTTGTAGTACCGCTGCCATCAGCCGCATTTCCATACAGGTGGTTATTGATGATGCCGTTAAAAGTTTCATCAGTGCCCAGGCCACCTACCACATACGTGGTAAATCCATTGCCAAAGGTGGGTGATTTTGTTCCACCGCAAGAAAGCCAGGTGCCGGCATTGCCACTGAGGCCACCGATAGATAATACATTGTTATTACTATAAGCAGCAATTTTGGTGTTACCGGTTATAACAAGGCGGTTGTTGGGGAAACCCGTACCGTTATCGATTGGCAATAAACTATACACATCATCTGTATTAATACCATTGGCTACCAGCGTGCCGGTAAAGTCGCTCCAGTCGCCCTGGATGATCTCCCTTAAATAAGGAATGGAATAATTCAGCGTTCCGGCCCCATGCACCGTCATGTTCAGGTTGGCATTGCGGTCGCAGGTAAACCCATTAACGGTGCTATCGTCGATATACAGCTGCAGCGGATAGTTCTCATAAATGGTACCACTGCCATTGGAGGTAACATAAGTACCATTGTGCAGCCGCAGTACGTTGGAAGTGCCAATGCCCTGGTTGTTATCGATGATATCGCCGGCCAGTGTAGCCGCGCTCACGGGGCTTACCTCCAGGATCCCGCCATTGATAACCGTTTCTCCGGCATATGGATTGGCATTTTTTACCACCATTCTACCGGGACCAGATTTGGTAAGCCCGCCATTGCCAGACAGCACGCCGGTAAAGGTAACCGTGCTGGCAGGGTTGCTCACATTGAATTCGGTAGTAGCATCCAGCGTTGCATTTCTGTCGGTGCTGGTGGTAGCACCCGAATACAACCAGCTGCCGCCCTTCCAAACCCAATTAAAGGCGTAGTTGGCGGAGGAACCGATAGAACTGGCCACACCCCCATTTGCCAGGGTATTAAACTGGATGGTACCGCCATGTATTACGGTAGCACCCGTATAAGTATTATTAGTGAGCAATGACACTGTGCCGCTGCCGGCTTTGTTTACCGATCTGGTACCGGTAATACTACCGGCACCGGAGAAGGTGTAATTGCCATTGCTGTTCACAAGGATATCACCGGCGGCCATAGGCGCCGTAATGTTCACTGTTCTTCCGGCTCCTGCTTCCGGGAAAGTAAGCGAGCTGGTGTCGGCAAACAGCGATGGGGTATTCGTGCTGTCTATCCAGTTCCTGGTGGTTTTATCCCAGTCGGAACTAAGTGCACCCGTCCAGGTTAGTGAAGGTGTAAAGGTGCCAGGATTCAACACAGGCAATTCCACCGGTTTGCTTTTGGCGATCAGTTCATTTGCATAACCGGACTCACCTACCGCATTAAATGCTTTTACCCGGAAGGTATCTGCCTCCTCTGGTTGCATGCCGGTTATGGCATAATAGTTTATGTTCACGCCGGTAGTGCCAATTTGCGTCCATACGCCATTCACCATTCTTTCCACGATATAGCCCTGTTCTTTCTCGGTATAATCGAGCCATGAAAGATAGACGGTGCTTTGGGTGGCGGAGTCCTGTTTCAGTTTCATCGGCGCGCGCAAATAGTCCTGCGAATTGCTGCCGGTAATGCTGTTGATGTAATTTTCAAGATTGGTATACCCGGATGCATTGATCACCATGGCGTCGTTGGCGGACGGGTTGGTGCCGTTGGCCGATTCCCAGGCATCGGGCATGCCGTCGTTATCGGTATCGATGCGCGGCGTACCTGGCCATAAATTCCAGGCAGTTGGCGCCCCAAATGGCAGGGAGTTTTCATTGGCGATCAGTTCGCCTTTCTTCCCAAATGATCTCACTTCATTCACTACATAGTAGTCGGCATAATCGCGGTAAGGCAAGCTGGCCCCTACCGATGGCAACAAGGCATTGACCAGCGAGTTGGCCGGCAGCGTTGGCACCACCGGATAAGGATACGGGCCCGACTGAAAATCAGGCGGTCCTACAAACTGCGCGGGTGGTATGGTATAAGGATCGAACAGCCCGTTACGGCTGCTGTCGAAAATATTGTCGGTTTGATAGATATGGTAATTGAGGTTACCCAAATTAAAAGGCGGCACGCCATAGGACGTTCCCCCAATGAAACAGTTATTTGTCGCATTGGCATAGCTGTTGCCTTCGGACTCGCCACCCATGATATAGGCGCCGTCTTTCCAATTGTAAACGATATTGTTTACATACTGGTTAGTGCCTTTTATTTTGTTGTTACGGGTGGTATTATCAGCATACAAATTGCGGTACAGGGTGATGCTGTCTGCCTGAATAAGGCCGCCGGCCGAGTGCGTCATTAAACCCTGGGAGATGATACAATTTTGAATGGTGATGTTCTTGGCTGTGGTGGAGTTGATGGAGAAGTTCTCATCGCGGCCCCAGGATACGGAACAATGATCGAAGATGATGTCGTGGCCATCTGCCAGTCCGTTGGCATCTTTGCCATCATCACCTACAATGCCCATCCTGATCTTCAGGTAACGGCAAATGGTATTGTCGGCGCCGGAAAAACTCCAGCCATTGCCGTACACGGTAACGCCTTCACCGGGCGCCGTTTGACCGGCAATATAGATGTTGGCCGACACCACCATACGGGTGGTAATGCGGATTACACCGGCCACATCAAAGACAACGATCCTGTTGGGGGCGCTTACGGCATCGCGTAAGGAGCCTGCGCCGGAATTGTTTAAATTGGTGACGTGATAAACAGACCCGTATCTTCCACCGGTAGCATATTTTCCAAAGCCTTCCGCTCCGGGAAAAGCCAGCATTTGGGCATGCAGGTGTTGAAAGGAAAAGACAGATAAGACCAGGACAAGATAGGACAGGTATGGTACCCTGTTAGTGTAATTTTTTCTCATAGCAATGCACAATTAAACTTTGTTTAATAGTTAACAATCGTTTGGTTGAAGGCCCTCCCCCCGGCCCCCTCCGGTGGAGGGGGAGTTGGGCTGCCTTATAATTTTTCTTACCACTCCTCTATTGCTGGCCTCTGCCGCGATGAGGCATTTCTGCCTTTTGCCTTCTGCCCTCTGCCTTATCAATACAGCGGATGTTGCTGCCCGACTAAACCGGGATTATTATTGATGGTGGTCGTATTCAGGGGTAACAGTTCTGTTTTATTTTTCTCTATCCCTCTGAATATCGCCTTCACCCAGGCTTGCGTGGCGCCTAAAACCTGACCACCGCTTACGGCCGTAGCGCTGTACATATCCAGCAGGGTATAGCCATTTGCTGTTAATGTAGCTTTATCGGCAGCGGTGGGCGCGGTTTTATAACCAATGAACGGAACGGCTACTACAGGATCATTCCAGTTGGTAGCAGTTTCGAGTTTATAGGCCCGGTACTGATCGATTGTAGCATATTTACCTGCTTTGTTGGCCATGTCGATCAGGTTTTGTTTACACTGGGTCAATGCTTCATATTGAATACCCCAACGCACCAGGTCGGTTCTGCGCCAGCCTTCGAAAGACAGTTCCAGCTTTCTTTCATTGATGATAGCATTCCTGAAATCCTGGTAAGTAGCAGGTGTAGTTCCTATTTTACTGGCATCGCCGCCAAAACCGCGCTTTCTTACCTGTTCGTAGGCAGCTTTGCCTGCAGGGGTAGGCCCATTGTTCAATTCGTTCTGTGCTTCGGCATACATCAACAGCACATCGGAATAGCGCAGCCAGGGCCAGTTGATATCGCGTTTGTTGATAGCGGTACCTGCTGAACCTTTCCAGGTAACCCGGAATTTACCGATGGTATTAGCGCCATAAGGGTTCAACTGGCGGCCATTGGTGGCGGTAATACCGTATGTACAAATACTTACATCCCGGCGGGTATCGCCATTTTCAAAATCATAATAAAAAGTTGGCATAACGCCCATGGCAGGTTGTGCTTTTCCGAAAAGACTGCTTGTATGACTGAACATCACGTTTGTATAGCCAATTGCCGATCCGTTCACATCAGTACCATACTGACCGAATTCCAACATCGATTCGTTGTTGTATCTGCCGTTCACCAGGTCACGAAAAACGGTTTCATAGCTGGGCAACAAACTGTTCTCGCCTTTTTGCATGACCGCATTGCAGGCATCGGAGGCGATCTGGTATAATTGTTTTATGCGGGCGGCATCGGACCGTTGAGCCATTTGTATGGATGAGGCAGCGTAGGTGTTCAGGTCCCAGCGCAGGGAATAACCGGCTGCATACAGGGCTGTGCGGGCCAGGATACCATACGCCGCATTTTTTGAAAAGCGTTCCGGCGTGGGTATCATGCCTTCGCTTTTCCAGGGCAATAACTCAATGGCTTTCTGCAGGTCGGCTACACAACCATCATAGATAGTATCCCTGCTTACGCGGGAAGATATGAAGGTGCCTGCATCCTGTACAGGAATGGTGGGATATGGACAATCGCCAAATAACCGTACCACGTTCAAATAACACATGGCCCGCAAGGCATACGATTCGCCCAGCAACATGGTTATTTTCTTTTGCTCTGCATCGGTAGCGCCCTTCATCGCGCTCAGATTCTTTATACCAATGTTGGCGTACTCGATAGCCCGGTACATGGCCGCATAGGTATCGGTAGGCACAATGTCGGGTGAGTACGCGTAGTTGGCAAACATGTTCTTCGAATTGGTTTCCCCTTCTGTAGAGATACATTCATCAGTGCCCATTCCAAACTGATAATACAACTCCCTGTTGAAGCTAAGGCTGTAAATACCATAGACAAACATTTCAGCCCGTGAAGCATCCTGAAAAGTTGATTCACTGTCGAACGAGGCTTCGTTTTTTCTGTCGAGAAATTTTTTGCAGGAAGTAAGCATCACTCCTGACAAAACCACTATAGCTATATTATTGAGAATCTTTTTCATTGTCATTCTTTTTTTGATTAGGCTTAGAAGGTCAGGTTCAAACCAACAACAATACTTTTTGCCCGGGGATAGGCTGAATCATCATAGCCGCCTTTTTGCGTAGGCTTGCTTGAATTGTTCACTTCAGGATCATATCCGCTGTATTTGGTAAAAGTGTGGATGTTGTTCAGGGTGCCATACAACCTGGCATTCGCTATTCCTGCTTTTTTCAACAGGCTATGCGGCAATGAATAACCCAGGGTAATGGTATTCAATCTCAGGAACGAACCATCTTCCAGAAAATAATCAATAGCAGGATCGCTGATGGATTTACTGTTATCTGAGTGCAGGCTCCAGATCTGTTTTTTAGAATATTGATTGGGGTTTAACTCTGCCAGGCGATCCAGGTTGGTTGTTTCCCTGCCGGTAACCGGATCTATGAGCCTGAAACGGTTTGACATAGCGGCAAACGTGTTTTCATTTGGCAGGTACGGTCCATAAAAGCGACGGGCATTGGCATTGAACACTTTATTACCGCCTGTGAAGTTCATAAAAACGCTCAGGTCGAAGCCCTTGTACGTAAAGTTGTTGGTGATACCACCGGTATAGTTAGGCTCCCCATTGCCCATAATGGTTCTGTCGTTTGTACTGAATACCGGATTGTTCTTTGCATCCATTTCGCCGGTAGCAGGCTGGAATTTTATATCACCCGGTTTTACATTGGCTACATTACCGCCCTTCAGCCTTTCAACACCATCTTTTAAAGAATAGGTGCCGTTTGCATTCTGAATAAAATCATCGGTGGTGTATACGCCATCATATTTATACCCGTAGAACTGGCCTAAACGCTGGCCCACCTGAACAATGAAATTACCATCGTACAATACATTAGCGCCGCCATTGCCATACAATGCCAGCACTTTGGAGCGGTTGAAGGAAATATTAAAACCGGTTGTCCATTTAAAATCTTTGGTATTGATATTCGTGGAATTCACTAAAATCTCAACACCCCTGTTCTGCACAGAACCAAAGTTCTGGAACTGGTTGGCGTAACCGGTTGAGGTAGGGATATTACTTTTCAACAACAGGTTATTCGATTGCTGGTTGTAAAAATCAGCCGAAATATTCAGGCGGTTGTTGAGCACCGACATATCGAGACCAACGTTGAAAGAATTTGTTTTTTCCCAGCGCAGAGCTGCATTGGCGAGAACACTGCCAGGGCTGAGCGAAATTACTTCCTGGTTGTTGATGGCATAAAAACCTGCGCCGTACCCTGTAACATACATATAGTCGTCGATATTACAGTTACCGGTTGTGCCGTACCCCACGCGCAACTTCAACTGGTTGAAGATGCCATTGTTCTTCATGAACGCTTCCTCTGAGATCCGCCAGGCTGCAGACACAGAAGGCAGCATGCCCCACCGGTGGCTGGGGGCGAACCGGGATACGCCGTCGCCACGGAGGGTGGCAGTAACCAGGTAACGATCGGCATAGCTATACATTACCCGGCCAAATACGGAAGCCAATGCAAACTGGGTTTTGCCGGAACCTTTGGAATATAATCTTCCGGCCACGGCCACATTGTTCAACCCAAAGTTCCCAGCAGGGAAATCTGAATAGGTATTATCCAGGTTCATGCTCTCACTAAAATAAGTTTCCTGGCCTGCCATCACATTCAGGTTGTGCTCACCGAAATATTTTTTCCAGTTCAGGGTATTGGTAACCTGCCAGGAACTTTTTTCATCGTTATTGCGTTTGCCCCAGGGGCCGTTATAGGTTTGCGAGGTTTTTGTACGGCCATCGTCCCAGTAATCATCGCGTACCTGTTGCCACTGATAAGTACCCTGCGTACGCCAGGTGAGGTTTTTCAGAAGGTCGATATCGATACCGGCATTGGTCGTATACTGGCGGGTATAGGTAGTTTGGGTAACCGCATCGTTGGTGATGATGGGGTTGTAGATATCGTATTGCGAGTCGTCGGTCTGCATGAGTTCGCTCACATCTGTATTTACCAATTGGTCATCAGTGAAACGCACCCCGCCGGTTGGCGGTTGCAGCAAACTCAATTTCAGTTGTCCGGCCAGGGAACCACCGCCCTTCAACTGCATATTATTATAATTGGTATTGAAGTCGACCCGGATGCGATCATTGATCTTGTGGTTCAACTTGAAACGCACATTCATTTTTTGATACCTATGTTTGTCAACAATACCATCCTGACCAGTGAAGCTGCCATTGAGCAGGAACTTTGTTTTGTCATTTCCACCGCTTACAGACAGCGCATGGTTTTGCAACCTGGCCGTACCACCAAACATCGCATCCTGCCAGTTTATGCCGGCCTGACCTCCATAGGTATTATGTATGTAGTCAGCCGCGCCGGAGTAAAAGTTAGGGTCGGTGATATCACCTCCAAAGTTCTTAGCCCATTTATCGGGTTTACCAGCCAGGATTTGAAACTCATACTGGTAATCGGCATACTGCTCGGGACTCATCATATCGAGCTGTTTGCTCAGTTTTTCAAAACTCTGGTATCCGTTGTAGGTGATCTGGGTTTTGCCGCTTTTGCCCGATTTTGTCGTAATCAAAATTACTCCGTTGGAGCCCCGGGCGCCATAAATGGCCGTTGCAGACGCGTCTTTCATTACATCGATGGTTTCAATATCATTCATATCGATATTTTTCAACCCATCATCCATTTGAAAACCGTCAACAATGTAAAGCGGTTTAGTTCCCTGGGTAATGGAGGTGCCACCCCGTACCACAATGTTGATGTCGGCCCCGGGCGCCCCGCTTTGCGTAACCACGCTTACCCCGGCAATTTTACCGGTGATGGCCTGCGCGGCGGAGGTTACCGGGATCTTCGAGATCTCTGCGCCGCTTACGGAAGCAGTGGCGCCGGTAAGGTCTTTCTTTCTGGCCGTGCCATAACCAATTACCACTATTTCGTCCATCGACTTATCCTGCGCTTCCATGATAATATGGAACGCAGTACTGTTACCCACCTGAACTGTGCGGGTACCATAGCCAACATTTGAAATAGTAAGGGTTGATCTTTTGTCGGGAACAGTGAGGGTAAATTTCCCGCTCTTGTCTGTACGTGTGCCGGTATTCGATCCGGACACTGTCACATTCGCTCCTTCCAATGGTCCTGTTTTGTCTTCCACAGTACCTGAAACAGGGATCCCATTTTGAGCGAAAGTTGCCTGCCAAACCAAGATGGCGGCGCAGCATAGCATTAGTTTTAAGGCAATCGTTTTTTCCTTGTGCATGGCAGTTTACTATTTGGTTTCTAACAGAGAGATGGCTACAAACCTAATTATTAGCCATTGCGGAGAGGTTCCCGTTTGTGCAGAAATGGTTTGTTTTTGTACAGGCTGGTAAAAAGATTATTGAGATGCAAGTAGTTATGGATATAATGTGGCGCC
>JAJKIL010000355.1 GCA_021154515.1 Niastella sp.
CTTCGGCGGGCGAGGCAGAAAAAATGCCGGCGATGCAAGGTCTTGATTAATTTCAAATCTCGCGAGCTATTTCACGTTTCACGGCATTGCCGATTCACGAAAAAGCCCACCCTGGTTACCGGAGTGGGCTTTTATTTGTATTACTTGTTAACCCCATCAATCTATTAACTCTATCAACATGCCACTTCTTATCGAAAAGCCTCACTTCAATCCCTGGTCAACTCGTCAACTGATCAACTGGTCAACCTTCTACTGCACATCCTTTTTACGCGGGCGAATGATCAATCGCAAGGTAGGGTCATTTGTAATAAACGACCAGAACCAGCTAAAGGCCAGTTTCACTTTATTGCGGAAACCAATTAACGGAATAATGTGAATGAACAGCCACACCAGCCAGGCGCCAAAGCCCTTAAAGAAGAATTTGGGAAGGTCGCATACGGCCTTGAATTTTGAAATAATGGCCATACTGCCCTTGTCGTTATACGCAAAGGCCTCCATAGGTTTGTTGTTTAAAGCCCTGGTTAAGTTTTTTCCCAGCAGGGTTCCCTGTTGAATAGCCACCTGGGCTAACTGGGGATGGCCATTGGGAAAATTTTTATCAGTTGTTTGCAAACAAATGTCGCCTATAGCAAAAATGTTTTGTGAGCCCTGCATTTTATTTACCTCATCAACCATCACCCTTCTGCCCCGGCCAATAACCGCAGCCGGCAGCCCCGGTACTTCCCGGCCGATAACCCCGGAAGCCCAGATCAATACATTGGTAGGAATGGTCCTTCCGTCGCTCAGGTAAACAATATCATCACGATAATCTTTTACGGCGGTATTGTTGATCACATGCACGCCAAGCTTTTTTAATACCCTGGTAGCTTCGTTCTGGGATTTTTCACTCATGGGGCTCAGCAGGGTTTTCCCTGCATCGATAAGGTAAAGGTGCGAACGCAGGTCTTTTATTTCAGGGTATTCTTTCAGGGCAATATTACGCCCCAGCTCGGCCAGCATCCCGGCCAGTTCAACACCGGTAGGCCCGCCACCGCAGATCACAATATTCAAGTGCTTTTCTTTTTCTTTAAGATCATCGGTATGTACTGCCTCTTCCATGTTAAGCAGTAAATGGTTGCGAAGGTTAAGGGCGTCATCGATGCTTTTCATGGGCAGGGAATGGGCTTTTACGCGTTCCATTCCGAAATAATTACTTTCAGTACCCAGGGCCAGCACCAGGTAGTCGTAATTTACCACGCCGGTGTCTGTTTCAATATTGTTCTGTTCAGGATTTACCTTCAACAGGGAACCCATATGAAACCGCAGGTTGGTTTTCTTTTGAAATAATCTTCGAAACGGATAACTGATATTGGAAGGCTCAATAAATGCGGTTGCTACCTGGTATAATAATGGAGGAAAGAAACTGTAATTATTCTTGTCTACCAGGGTAACTTGAAAGCGGCTGTCTTTACAAACATGTTTGATAAGGTTAATGCCGGCAAATCCGCCACCGACAATAACGACTTTTTTTACTGGTTGTTCCATAACTCATTCTTCTTATTAACATTAATAAACAATTCTGCCCCCGATTATATATGGGGCATCTAATGCCGTACTAACTTTTCAGGTTATGGCAAGTAAGAAAGCAAGAATGGAGATAGATAGACACAGCAAAGGTCGTTACTATTCTTGAAATAGCATAAAAAACCTAAAAAGATACTGGTATCACCGCTATTTTCAACCAGTTATCAATTCAGCATAATCGGCCATGATCATCAGGATCACTTTATCAATGATCTTCCTGAGGGCAATGATCTGTTTTTTCAGCGCCGGGAAATCGGATTCCTCCCAATCACCCTTTTCAATTTTTTCAGCAAGGCCGCCTGCAGAGGAGATGCTAAGGTTATTGAGTGATGACTTCATGCGATGGGCCAGGAACCGTACCTGCTTAATATCCTTTTGTTCAAAAGCCTGCTCCAGGTTGGTAATGCTGTTGTTGGTTTCGCTGATGAACACCTGCAGCATTTTAACAATGAACTTTTCATCGCCGCGGGTAATTTGTTTCAACTTACATAGATCGTACAGGGGAGTATCGGTCACCTCAGTTATTTTGGCCGGACCAAAATGTGTTTCCCTGCCAAGCCATTTTGCAATCAGGCGTATCAGGTCTTCTTCTTCAAAAGGCTTGCTTAAATAATCGTTCATGCCGGCCTGGATACATTTTTCCATTTCGCCTTTTACTGCATTGGCTGTAAGTGCAATGATGGGGATATTTGATGCCAGCTCCTGCCGTATGTGGCGGGTGGCTTCAAGCCCATCCATTACCGGCATTTGAATATCCATTAATACAATATCAAAACGGTTATGGCGAAGGGCGTCGAGCGCATCCATACCGTTCACCGCTTCTGAAATGGTAGCGCCATATTGGTTCAGGACGGTTTCAGCAACCACCCGGTTCATTTCATTATCTTCTACCAATAGTATTTTCTTATCGGCCAGAATATGGGCTTCAACATGGCTGTTGTCTTTTTTAGGCAGATCGCTTTCCATACCTTTTGGAAAAGACAATTGAATGGTAACGGTAGTGCCTTCTCCCTTTTTACTTTGTACATCGATGCTGCCGTTCATCAGTTCAACCAGTTGTTTTACAATGCTCATACCAAGCCCCGTACCCCCATAGCTGCGGGCAATGCTTTCATCTTCCTGGCTGAATTTATTGAAGAGGTTTTTTAAATAGGCTTCATCCATGCCCTTGCCCGTATCGCTGATGATTATATCCAGTTCCTGTAAATCAGGTTTATTTTTATAAAGCATGCATTCTAATGAAACCCTGCCGCGTTGGGTGAATTTTATAGAATTACTAAGCAGGTTCATTAAGATCTGGTTTATCCGGTAAGGATCGCCTTTTAAAACATTGGCTACGCCGGGATGAACCGACACTTCAAATACCAATCCTTTTTCTTCAGCTTTTAGCTTTAATACGCGGCTGGTATTGGTTGCCAGGTCGTGCATGTTGAACCCGATCTCTTCCAGTGTAACCTTGCCTGCTTCCAGTTTTGAAAAGTCGAGAATATCGTTAATGATCACCAGCAGGTTTTCTGCTGCGGTGCCAATGATCTCCAGGAACGATTGCTGCTGTTGATTGAGAATGGTTTTTTGCAATTGTTTGCTCATGCCCAGGATGGCGTTCATGGGCGTTCTTATTTCATGGCTCATGTTGGCCAGGAACAGGTCTTTGGCATGTACTGATTTTTCAGCGATCTGTTTGGCCTCTTCCAGTTGGCGTTGCAGTATTTTTTGTTCGGTAATGTCCAGGTGAATACCAATAGAACCGATGTGTTGTTGTTTGTCGTTATATAAAGGAGCGCCGGAAACCAGCCACCAGTGGCTATCGTTGTTTTTGGTATTAACGTTCATTTCATATGCATCGGACAAACCGGTATGGCGCAGGTTGTTCTTGTTAGCTACCATCTCTTTGTTCTCCTCCCTCACAAAAAGGTCCGATGCGTTTTTGCCGATCAGTTCATGTTCTTCATACACGCTCATTAAGCAAAAGCATTGGTTCACATGGCGGATGTTTTGGTCAAGATCAACCTCAATGAGGCCCAGGTTCATATTGGCGATAATGCTCCGGTACTTTTCTTCCTGGCGCTTCAATTTTATTTCCGATCTTTTTCTTTCGGTGATATCGTTGTACGTCCATAAGTGACCGCGGTATACATCATCGATAAATAACGGGATATAATTTCTTTCCAGCACGCGGCCATCCGCCATTTTTACTTCCTCATTGTTTACAGGCTTGCGGCTTTTTAAATGCCGGGCGGTATTGGTTAAGAATTCAAGCGGATGTTTAAATAACGTGGTACTGCTTTCGTACAGGTCGGTGCATTCAATGCCAACCAATGTTTCGGGTGAACCGGGATATGAAAAGAAATCGGTAAATTTTTTATTGGTCAGCACCACTACGCCTTTCTCATCTTCAAGCAATACGCCGGTTTGTAAGTTAATGAGCAGGTGGCTAAGGCGGTTGGCAGTGGCTGTCAATTCGCCCTGAATGTTTTTATAGTTTTGAATATCCGTGAGGGTGCCAATGATGGTAAGGGGTTTTCCATTTTTTGATTTACTGATAACCCCGCCGCGGTTAAGTATCCACCGGGTTGACCCGTCTTTAAGTTTTACCCGGTATTCAACACAATGTTTGGAGATCTCTCCGTTCATGTATTTCTGAAAGGCTTCTATGGCAATAGGGCGGTCTTCTTCCACGATGGTTTGCCACCAGACCAGGTTTTCATTTCCTTCATAAACATTACGGTCAAGGTCGAGGATCGATTTTTCATTGACGGCAAAGGTCATGGTACGGGAAGGAAAATGGTATTCCCAAACGTTGTCGTCGATGGTTTGCAATGCGAGGCGCAACCTTTTTTCAGATTGTTGCAGCAGGATATCGGCCTTTTTCTTTTCCTGCAGCTCATGCTCCAGGTAATTGATAATATCCGTGAGGTCGTCGGTTTCGCTATAATTCAGGTCATCGCTGACCTTGAATTTATTGATGGTTTCTTTTAGATGCTGAATGGAAGCATGCTTAAGTTTGGCTTCTATTTTTAATTGCTCGTTTATTTTGATGTATTCGTCTTCACTGCAGGCGAACGCATGATTAAACAGCTTGCGGTCCCGTTCGTATTCTTCATACGAATCGTTCACCGCCTGAATAAAACGGTTCAGGTGCTCCTGCAAAAAATAATCTTCAGGAAGGTATTTTTTTATTTGCCGTTCAAGAAGTTTATTGAAACTCATATCGCAATTATATCTCGTCAAAGGTTGTAATGGTCATTGTTTGATTATGCAATTCACATTTTGCATGATCATTAAAAGGTGAAATTTCACCGTAAGAATAAAAGCCGGTGAGTAAGGTTTGGTTACCAAACGTATCGGCAACAGCCTCTACCTCTTCTTCGGTGCGTTTGCCTAAAATGACTTTGCGGCCCACACAACTGATTAATAAGGCCAGTTGCGGCGCGGCAGGTAATTTTTGAAAAGCCTGGCCGGCCGCGTGGGTAGCCGCATCAACCAGTTTATCAAAATTTGCTTTCATGAACCGTACTTTCGAGCCATTGGGAACATCGCCGGCAAATACCATGCTGCCGGTTTCCTGGTCAATGGAAAGAATGGTGCGCACAATAGGAACGTCATCTTCATTTACTTTAACCCCCAGCGGGAACAGCAGGGCCGATCCCGGTAATTCATCGGCATAAGGGCCCAGATAGGTTTTGTACAGGTCAAGCGCTTTTTGTCCTTCTATTTCAAACAATTGGTTAGCTACAGATTTGGTAACGGTTCGCTCAGGACCAAAAATTTCCCAGCCACCCATGGAGGCATGAGAAACCACAAAGTGCTGACCATAAAACGGAATGGCTACGATATTACCGCTTGAGGGTTTTTCATTCAGTCCTACCACGGTTGATTGAAAATTGGTGCCATCGCCTGCGAGGCCACCGGTAACCGGTACCCGGTCATTAACCAGCTCGTTGATACCCCGAACCAGCTCGCTGCCATTTACATTACTGCCATCAGAAATAATCAGGATGTAAGAAAGGCTGGTAAAATTGATCAGTCGGATCAATGCCTTGCCTGCTTCATAACTGTTATCGTAGTCCCGGATGTTTACTGTAACAGGTTGAATAGAAGTTTTTTCCAGTTCAATAGCCGCAATGGAAACAGAATTATCATTTACCCGGTTGTTGATGATTTCACCAGCAGTGGAGCATAGAACAATATGCGCTTCGGGAAAGGTTGACTTCAACTTATCATATACTGGCTGAGAGGAAATCATTTCCTTGCCGCCAAAACCCAGTACCAGCTGCGATTTAGCAAGGTTGGCCCGGGAGGTTTCATTTTGCGTTTCCAGCTTATTGTCGTTGTATAACAGCAGGGTGGTTTGCATATGGGAAAGCGTTTATGGTTAAAGTACTCATTCAATTACGTTGGTTAGTGATTAGTATATGTGAGAACAATAGAAATTGCCCACTCAAAAAAACGAAAGTTGAAACATTTTATTTAAGGGCAAATGTGGAGGGTATGGGTAAACTCTTATTTAATTTAGCACAAATTTTTAATACAGCAACTTTGTTATTTTGCTAATTTATCCTGAAATGGCCGTTTAGCGCGGGTTTCACCGCATAACCGTTATATTATTGACTTAAGTCAATAAGGGTATAGGTCTGGGTTATAGTTTAAAGGAGTGAAAATATTATGCCCGAAGAAATAAAGTCTGTAGGCGAGACTAAGGGTTTTGTTGTAGGAGGTGTAACAATTGATCTTTGTGCTTTATTGCAGCGTTATAGCCGGCTTCATAGATTTGATCGGCTTTATTTACATCGAACATGCCAAATTCGTGCAGATCGGGTTCCAGGAAAAGGTCGAGCCGTTCCGTTTTACTGTAAACAACCGGAGCGATGGCCATGTGAAAGCATTTTTCAATCATATTCATTTTTCCGATGCGTTTGCCATTACCCAGGCCTTTGGGAATTTTATTTACATAACAGCCAATGAGCACATCGCAGTTATTTTCGAGCGGTTCAACGGGAAAGTTGTTTAAGAGGCCGCCATCAACCAGTATATGGTCGTCAATTTTTACCGGTTCAAAAATTACCGGCACCGAAGCGGAGGCTATCACCGCTTCAATAAGTTGGCCTTTAGAAAATGTAACGGTTTCGTTGTTGGCAAAATCGGTAGCGGTGATGTAGAGTTTTTTATGCAGGCTTTCGAAGGAGTTGTCGGGGATCAGGGTTTGCAAAGCCTTGCGCAGCACTTTCATGGAAAAAAGACCGTCTTTATTCACCAAAAAGCTCGACCAGCCGAAATAGGAGTTCTTTTTCAGAAGGTCGGGAGAATGGCCGGCGGCATACAGGGCGCCAACGATAGCGCCGGCGCTTACGCCGGAAATAGCATAGGGTTGAATTTGTAATTCTTCCAGCACTTGTAACAAACCCAAATGGGCAAATCCTCTAACGCCGCCACCACTTAAAACGATACCTGTTTTTACCATCGAATGCTTTATTTACGATCAGGCGCCAATGTAGATGCTTTTATCAGGAAAAGCAAGAGCGGAAAACATTTACAGGGAGAATTCAGAAAAAACAAATAAAGACATCGCCTCAAAACTTAATCTTCAACCCATACTCTTTTTTCAACGTCAATAATGCCTCTGCATTTCCTTTGGCATCATCAACAGGGTGATGGGTATGTTTTGTTTTGCGCAGGTGTTTAAAATTCTGGAAGGTGTCTTTTACCAGTCCTTTGTACATACTACCCAGGTTCTGGGAACTAAAGCCAAACGGATTGGCCTTGGTAAAATGATGAAAATACCAGCAGATAAACATCCAGTCGAAACCATTATTATCGCTGATGAAAACCGGTCTGTCTTTAGCCACGATCTTGATCCAGGCAGCGAAGTTTGTCATCACCGTTTGGGGATCATCAAATGCCAGTGTTTCTTGTCTGGTGAATCCGGAAACAGCCAATGCCTCCGGGATATATTGTTCAGAGATGGGTTTCAATTGTCCATAAAACGTTTTATCCAACTGTTCATCAACCAGCACAGCGCCAAATGAGATCATGGAGTAATCACCAGGTATGGGGCCATCCGTTTCTACATCCACCATTATATAGGCCATATAATTTGTTTTAATCTGCTGCGGCCAAAATAATAAAATTGGTGCATATTGCTAATTAACCGTTTCATTAATTTTGCCATTATAATCAAATGCCATATGACCTGTTTAAAAACGATTGCTACTTTTTTACTACTCGCCTGTCTCACCACAAAAGTTACCGCTCAAAACAGCCAACCCTGGAAAGGAAAGAAATGCGCGGTAGTGTTAACCTACGACGATGGTTTGGATATAGACATCACCAATGTACTTCCTGCTTTGGATTCCCTGGGGCTGAAAGCCACTTTTTATGTTGCCAACTATCAGGGACATCTGCAATCACAAATACCAGCCTGGCGCGCCGCTGCTGCCAAAGGCCACGAGTTGGGCAATCATACCCTGTTTCACCCCTGCGAAGGAGGCAGGCCGGGAAGAGAGTTTGTTTCTGCCGATTACGACATGAACAATTACTCCATGCGCCGTATCACCAATGAAATACTGGCCATGAACGCTGTATTGACAGCCATTGACGGAAAAACAAACCGCACTTTTGCCTTTCCCTGTGGCGATAATAAAATACATGATACTGCATATATCGATTCTCTTCGGAAGGATTTTACCGGCGCCCGCGGCGTGGCAGGCACCATCCAGACTATTGACAATATTGACCTGTACAACCTGCCCGCATATGGCGTAATGAATAATTCAGGCGAATCCATGATCCAATGGGTGAAGGAAGCTGAAGCCAAACAGGGCTTGCTGGTGATCCTCTTCCATGGCGTAGGAGGCGGGCATGATATAAATGTTTCCCTGCCCGCACACAGTCAGCTGCTGCATTACCTGAAGCAGCATGAAAAAGACATCTGGATAGCGCCGATGGTGGAAGTCGCTGCCTACATTAAGGAGAAGCAGAAAAAGAAATTATGATCCTTTGGTTATCTTGTTAAAGAGTACCACAGGAAAGCAAAGACCTGGTCTGCATTTAAAACTTCCTGAGTTTATCTTGCTTCTTTCTATTTCCTTCCTGGGTTTTAGAATGATAATATTGTTTACTAAAATGACAATTCCCGAAAAAACAACGGCTTAATTCGGCGGTAGCTTTATTGTACAAACCTTACACGCTCAATTTCAAATCACTTTATTAATTAACGCCGGCTCTTTCTTTTGCAGAAAGCAGCCGTGGCCAATTATTGCCTTTATGAAAAAGATGTTTGACTGCCGTAGGAAGCCCTCAGGCCGTTTTATTTTTGCTGTACTTCTTTTTTTAACTGCTTTTCAATTTACTTTCTCTGGTTCGGCGTATGCACAATCTTTAGTGGTAACTGGTACCATAAAAGACGACGTGGGAAATGTTCAGGAAGGCGCCGTGGTAAAAGTTAAAGGCAGCGATAAGGCTGTGACAACAGATAACAAGGGCAGGTATACTATAACTGTTCCAGGCCCTGAAGCTGTGCTGGTGTTTTCTTTTGTTGGATATAAAAGTGTGGAAGAAACAGTTGGACAGCGCAAACAAATTGACATTACCATGGAGTTAACCGGCGGTAAACTCGACGATGTGGTAGTAGTTGGGTATGGCACCCAAAAGAAGAAAGACCTTACCGGCGCCATTGCTACGGTAGGTAGTGCTGAATTGAACAAACGCGTGGCTACTGACCCTACCCAGTTGTTGCAAGGAAAATTGCCTGGTCTTTCATTAACACAGTCATCAGGTGAAGCGGGTAATGAAAATTTTGTGCTACGCATACGAGGGTTGGGAACGAACAGCTCAGCCGGAAGCAGCCCGCTGATTATTGTTGACGGTTTGCCTGGAAGTCTTACCAACCTCGATCCGCAAAATATTGAATCCATTACCCTGTTAAAAGATGCTGCATCCGCCGCTATTTATGGAACCAGGGCTGCCAACGGTGTAATCCTGGTTACCACCAAACAGGGTTCCAATGGAAAATTTCAGTTGAGCTATGATCTCAATGTTGGTATCACCAGGCCTACCGCGCTGCCCAAAAACCTGGTGTATAATTCTGCTACCTATATGGAAATGTGGAACCAGGCTGCCATCAACTCTAATTATTCAAACCGGTACACGCAGGCGCAGATCGATGCGTATAAAAATCCTTCTGATCCCAATTTATACCCCAATGTTAACTGGCTCGATATTGTGATGCGCAATGTCACCACGCAAACGCATCATATAGGCATGACGGGCGGCCGTAATGGTACTACCTATAATGTGGGTTTAGGTTACGTAGATCAACCCGATATCATGATCGGTTTTTCGTACAAAAAATATAACCTGCAGTTCAACCTCAATTCAAAAATAAATGACTGGGCTACCATCGGCGGCAGCATGACATTCAACTATGGTAAAAGACTGTATGCATCACGCGGCAGCCAGGACCAATTCTTATCTGCCATGTCGCAGGAACCCATGACCGGCCCCAAATTGCCCGATGGCAGTGGCCGCTATGTAAATTCGGTATATCCCAACGTACAGGGACCCAATAAAAACCCGGTAGCCATTGCAGAAAATGCATTGGTTAATAATATGGATTATTATTTTCAGAATAACATCTATATAAACATTCGTTTGTTGAAGGGGCTGGAGTGGAGAACAAGTGGTGGGTTCAACTACGATTTTCAGAAAACCAAAGACTTCAAACCGGTCATTAACCAGTATAACTGGTTTGCGGGCCCTAACGATGCACCTGAACGCACCCTCGATGTAAACGGACAAGGCATGACGGTAACTGACAATAACTATATTTACCCCGTTGGTTATACGCAGTTAACTTATTCCAAAGAGATAGGCAACCATAATTTCAAAGCATTAGCCGGTACGCAGGCTGAATACAATAAAACGGAAGTATTGGCTGGAAGCCGTAATACGCCCTTTTCCACTAATCAATTGGATGAATTGAGTGCAGGGCCATCAGGATCTCAGCTAGCAACCGGAACAACCTCAGAATGGTCGTTGCGTTCTTATTATGGCCGTTTGAATTATGATTACGATGGTAAATATTTGTTTGAAGCCAATGCCCGTTACGACGCTTCTTCCCGCTTTCCACCCGAAAATAAATGGGCATTGTTTCCATCTTTCTCTGCCGGCTGGGTAATGACCCGCGAAAAATTCCTGGAGCATATACCCTGGTTAAATACATTAAAGCTGCGCGGTTCCTGGGGCCGGTTGGGCAATCAGAATATCTCAAACTATCCCTATCAACTGGTGTATTCGAATTTGAACGCCTATAATAATAATATTCAATACGCGTATTCATACTCTGGTAATTCCTTAAATGCAGGTGCTGCTTTAAACGCACTGACCGACCGGAATATTCACTGGGAGAACACCCGCGTGGTTGATGTGGGTATGGATGTAACCGTGTTCAGATCATTAAATGTAACGTTCGATTGGTACAATAAATTCACCTACGATATTTTGGCGACACCTGCCATACCGGCCTATGTAGGGCTTAGCGCCCCTACCATTAATAACGGCCAAATGAGGAATACTGGTTTTGAAGCATCTGTACAATATACAGGCAAGGTGGCTGATGTTAATTATTCAGTAGGTGGAACTTTCCAGGCTAATAAAAATACCCTGGTAAAATATGGCGCTCAGCAGATCAATACCGGCAACAATACCATTAATATTGAAGGCCAGCCTTACGGCAGTTTTTATATGTTAAAATATGCCGGCATTTTCCAAAGCGCTGATGAAATTAATAAATCACCCAAACAACAATTCAATCCACAGCCCGGTTTTTTGAAGTTTGAAGATGTAATTGACGATGGGGTAATAGATTCGAAGGACCGCGTGATAGTGCCGGGTGTTTTTCCCAAATTCGATTATTCTTTCAATGCCAGCGCTTCCTGGAAAAATTTTGATATGACCATTTTTCTGTACGGTTCATATGGTCAGAAAATATACGCCAACGGTTGGGGTGTACAACCCTTTAACCAGGGTTCGCCGCCAACTTATGATTGGTTAAATGCCTGGTCGCCCTCGAACCCAAGCACCACCATGCCCCTGATCTATATAACAGGTCAGGGCGATGCCAGCAGCAATATAGGTACTGCTTCTACCTTTTATTTGAAAGACGGATCCTTTTTACGTATAAAAAATCTGCAGGTAGGTTATACATTGCCGAAAAGCATTGCAAATCATATTGCCATGAGCAGTTTGCGGGTGTTTGCCTCCGGTGACAACCTGGCCACCTTTACCAAATTCAAAGGGCTCGACCCCGAACGGGTGCCCAGCAGCAGCAACAACCGGTATGTGGTGCATCCGCAAAACCAGGTATTTTCTTTTGGGGTAAAAGCTGTTTTTTAAAAATTTAAAACTTGCCGTAAATGAAATATTTCATCCGATATAGCGCTGTTTTTTTAGGACTATCAATGCTTACCGTAAGTTGTAAGAAGGATTTTTTAGAAAAGAATCCCACAGACCAGATCCTCAGTGAAAACTTCTGGAAAACCCAGGCCGATGCCGACATAGCGCTTACGGGTATTTATAGCTACCTTATCCAGGGCTATAATTACACGAATGCAAACAATACAGGCCAGGGCTGGGGAGCGGGCACACCCTACTGGGAAACGCTTACCGATAATGCTTTCAGCAGTGCGTTTCAGTATGTAGCCAAAGGCGCCATAGAAGCCACCACCGGTACCATTCAGTCAGATGCGTACAACACTGCTTACAAAGCGATACAGGCATGTAATATTTTTCTGGCCAATATCGGTAATGTGCCATTGCAAACAGCAGCCATGAATCAGTATATTGGTGAAGTGCGTTTCATACGGGGGTACTATTATTTTTTACTGGCTCAGTTATATGGAGATGTAGTGTATTATTCACGGCCAATTGGCAATGCAACAGTCGATCCGGAGAGCTATCAATTGGGAAGAACACCCAAAGCCCAGGTGATCGATTCGGTGATCAGTGATCTGAATTTTGCCATAAATAATTTACCTGATATTGTATACACCGGCCATGTGGTAAAAGGCACTGCCTTAGGTTACCTGGCAAAAGTATATATAACACAAGGGAACTGGCAAATGGCTGCCAACACAGCGAAAACTATTATTAGTAGTAACAAGTTTAGCCTGTATACCGGCGGATACCGCGGTTTGTTTCTGAAGCCATCTCAAACCAATAATCCCGAGATCATGTTTTCAGGCCGCTACCAGGTGCCCAATGCGTATAGTCCAGCCGAATACCTGTACACTTACAGCGGCAGTTTTCAGCCTTTGAAATACCTGGTTGATGATTATGAGTGTGTAGATGGGCAGCCCATCTCCGTTTCTCTTTTGTATGATAAGAACAATCCTTATAATAACCGCGACCCGCGCTTGCTGGCTACCGTATTAACGCCCGGGGTATTATATAAAGGTGGTATTCCATTTGTGGCTTCGCAGATCGGTTCCCAATCAGGTTTCCTGAATAAAAAAGGAGTTGATAGTACCCGTGCCACTGTAATAGGCACCCAAAGCGATCAGGACTGGGTGTATTTAAGGTATGCCGAGATCTTATTGCTGTATGCTGAAGCCCAAAATGAATTGGCTGGTCCCGATGCTACAGTATATGATGCCATAAACTCAATAAGAGCAAGGCCCAGTGTAAACATGCCGCCTTTACCTGCTGGTTTGTCACAAGCCGATATGCGCACCCGCATTCGTCATGAAAGAAGAATAGAACTGGCGCTGGAAGGTCAACGGTATTTCGACCTCAAGAGATGGAAGACCGACAGGACTATTATACCTACCGTCAAAGATCCTACCGGTAGTACCAACAGAACTTTCCCGCTGCGCGATACCTTATGGCCCGTGCCGCAATCAGAGATAGATGTTGCCATCACCTATGGCAATGCGAATTTTAAACAAACACCGGGGTGGCAGTAGAAAGAAGCTGACCTGTAAGGTGGGTCACTCTTGCAGAGTGGCTCACCTTACTTTTTGAAGCCAAGGTGAGCCGTCCGCCAGCCGGCGGACGACCCACCTGGATTAATTTATCTCTGAGTGAAAATTCAATAAAAAATTAACAAGGTTCACCTCCGGCTGAATACCTAATTTTTTTCGTAACCGGTGACGGCCCAGTTCAACGCCCTTAATAGTAATGTTCATGATCTGCGCTATTTCCTTACTGGTAAGATTCAGCCTTAAATAAGCACAGAGCTTCAGGTCGCTGGCGGTGAGGTAAGGATGGGTGCTTTTTAACGATACCAGGAAATTACTGTGCACCTTGTCGAAGTGAACGGCAAATTGCTCCCAGTTCTTTTTCATTTTATCATCGCCCAGCATACGCAGGATCTTTCTATAATCGTCGGTGTCCTTGTCTATTTCGCTCGATTTTTTCATGCGCACAAATTCTTCTTTCACCTTCATCAGCATTTCACCCTTTTGCACCAGGTTAAAGGTGGTAGAAGCCAGCTCATTATTTTTTACCACTATTTCTGACTGTAACTTTTCATTCTGCAAACGAATGATCTCTTTCTCATTGCGCTCCAGTTCCAGCTGATGCAAATACATCAATTGCTTTTGTTCTTCCTGGTGTTTCTCTATTTCCAACTGATGCAGGTAAGCCATGCGGTGGCGTTCTTCATCGTGCTGTTGTTGCTGCACAATGAATTTTTTCTTCTGCCATTTATAAATTGTGTAAATAAACAGAAGGGCCAGCAATGTATACAGGAAATAAGCCCAGCGTGATCGGTACCAGGGCGCCAGTACGGTAAACTTATAAGAAGCTACCACAGATTCCCGCCCCTCATGCGTTCTTGCCTTTACCTTGAATGTATAATTGCCGGGGGAGAGATATGTATAATCTTTTTCATTTTTCTTTGTCCAGGTCGACCAGCCATTATCAAAATCTTCGAGGTAGTAGGAGAACTCAATGCTCGATTGCTTGCCGTATAATGGCGAGGAATAATCAAAATGAATGGAGTTCCAGGCATATTGTATTTCAGGCGCTTCTTCATTCATCAAATGCTGCTGTTCGCTTTCCTTATTAAAATAACCGCCAAAAATGGTGCTGTCCCTTTTGTTTACAATATGTACATCGCTTATCTGGATAGGAATTTCTTCCCTGAATTGTTTATACTGATCATAGTTGATTAAATAGAAACCCTCTTCGGCAGCAATAAATACATTATTGTTGTTATAAGGATAAACATATTCAAGGCCATTACCGGTGATCTTGTTATTCAGTTCGGGAAAGTAAATGATCTGCGGTTGTTTGCCGCTCAGGTCTGCCACGCCCAGGTGACGATCGTGCACAAACCAGATGTTGCCGTTATTATCTTCCCGTAAATACCGGATGGGTACTTTAGGTAAGATCTTTTGCAAAAAGGTGGAAGGTTCAAAATCGTCGGTGCGGGCATTGTATTCGAAAATGCCTTTATCGTTGGTAAGCACAACCCGGCTTTTTATTTTAAAGATATGGTTGTTGTTGCTGGATAAGATGCCTTTGGTGTCTTTATAAACGGTGTAGGGCGGCTTTTTAGCGCCTGTATTCAACATGATTTTATATAAACCTTTGTATGGATGGGCCGCCCAGGCGATATCGTTGTCAACCGCTACAAAACGAGCCGATTCAAAATGCGAATGCACTTCGGGGTTGGTGAATTTCCCATTGGCAAAATTGTAAAAGTTTAACCCGTTGTAGGTTCCAGCCATAACAATCGGCGAGGGTGTAACATTGCTTAAAGGTAAAAAGGTCCAGAAGCCGGAACTGCTGTCGATCTTTCGCGAGGTTTTGTTCTCGATAACAAAAAAGCCATCGTTATGTCCCATCACCAACTGACCATTCAGTTCACACAGGTTCCATACCTGGCCTTTGGGGCCTGGTATCAGGTCAAATTTGCTTTTAATAAAGCCCATGTCTTGTTGATCGGCAAGGGAGGCTGCATAAACACCGTTGGATGTTCCAATATAAAGATTGTTTTGAAAGATAACCGCGGCCTTACCCGAGCTGTGTTCCTGGTAATCGGGGTAAATATGTTTTATGGCGTTGTTGTAAGCAATGAAGTCGATGCCATTGTCGAGCCCCAGCCAGATGTTCTTTTTGCCATCAACAAAAACGCTGAGGATATTATTGCTTTGCAAACCATCCAGTTTGGAAAGCCGTTGGACCAGTTCTCCTTTATCATTGATAATAAAACAACCTGCGAGGTTAGTTATAATAGCTATCTGGTTTTGATTGATCACTGCCGCGCTATAGGGGTTCTTTTCATTGATCAACCGCATGTCGGGGGTTTCAAAAGGGATGATGTCCTCGCCGTGTAAGATATAGGACCCATGATGCTTGGTCAGCAACAGCGAACTATCCCCCACCAGCGGAACAATGGCGGTGATCTCGGCTTTCTCCGGAAAAAAATTGGCTTTGGAAAAAGGCACCCAGGTACCGTTTTCAAATTGCAGCAGTCCTTTTTGCCAGGCTTTGCTGATGAGTTTGTTTTGATGTAAACCCAGGAAGCTCCAGGCCGGGTTGCCAAAAACGGTGATCTTATCGTTCTGCAGCTGAAATATCTTTCTATACGAGCGGAAAAAAACTTCATTGCCAACCGGCACTACATCCCAGATGTCGGTAAAGTCTTTTTCATTTTCCGGGATCAGATCGTTCAGCGATCGGTATTGAAGCCTGCCATTTTTTCCGGGTTCAAAATAACCGATTTCTCCCTGTGAGCCGATATAAATACGGCCATCGTTACCAACAGCCAGGGAGCGAACACCGGTTCCGCCAGGTAAAGTATATTTCTTCCAGAAACTTCCATCGAAACTTAACAGGCCTTCATCATTCGCCGCATACATAATCCCCTTTTTATCCTGGGCAATTTTCCAGTTTTGGGTGCCGGCGTTGTAGCTCTGCGTGTGATAATTAATGATCTCAGGCAGGCCAATGGTATTATGGTTATACCCAATAAGCACATTAAAGCAGCAAATGGCTAGCAGTAATTTTCTCATCATGACAGCAATTGAGGACTGTGAATACGTTAGGATACTAAAGTTAAGTAAATGGAATTATTAAAAAAGGGGGCGGATGTGGCGTTGAAGTGGTAAAGTAGTTGTGTTTTAACAATTTAAGGTCTTTTTGATGTGGTAATGATGTGGTGCCAAAACGCAGATTTGATTGGCAGATCTATAATTTAGCCATAAACGACCCCTTATGGCGCACATCCGACTAACGATCTTGTTTTTACTCCTTATTATAATAGTAAGCCCGCAAACCAGGGCCCAGAGTTTTTTACATGTCAGTGGCAAACAGATCATGAATGAAAAAGGACAAGCCATTTTGCTGCGTGGCGTTGGTTTGGGTGGCTGGATGTTACAGGAGGGATACATGCTTCAGGTAAATGGCCAGGGAATGCAGCATACGATCAAAGCACGCATAGCCGACCTGATTGGTGAAGACAGTACGAACGCATTCTATGATGCCTGGCTCGCCAGCCATACCCGCCGTATTGACATAGATTCTATGAAAGCATGGGGTTTTAATTCTGTTCGATTGCCCATGCACTTCAACCTGTATACACTGCCTGTTGACAAGGAACCCGAAGCCGGTAAACAAACCTGGCTCAACAAAGGCTTTCGCATCACAGACAGCCTGCTTGCCTGGTGCAAAGCCAACCAGATGTACCTCATCCTTGATCTGCATGCCGCGCCTGGCGGCCAGGGGAACGACCTGAATATTTCTGATCGCGACCCCACCAAACCATCGCTTTGGGAAAATGAGGCCAACCGCCAGAAAACGATCGCTCTGTGGAAAAAGCTGGCCGAACGCTATGCCAACGAACCCTTTATTGGCGGTTACGATATTTTGAATGAACCCAACTGGGGCTTTGAAGACCTGGCAAATGATAAGAACGGTTTGAAGGAAAAAGGAAACCAGCCATTGAAGCAGTTGATGATGGATATAACCAAGGCCATTCGCGAAGTAGATAAAAAGCATATCATTATTATAGAAGGAAATGGCTGGGGTAATAATTATAATGGTATTCTGCCCACCTGGGATAATAATATGGTGTTGAGCTTTCATAAGTACTGGAGTTTTAATACCTCCGGATCTATAAAGCACATTTTGGAAACAAGAGAGAAATACAATGTGCCGGTGTGGTTGGGCGAAACCGGCGAAAACTCAAATGTTTGGTTTACCGAAGCGGTGCAGTTGCTGGAAGCAAATAACATTGGCTGGGCCTGGTGGCCATTGAAAAAGCTGGGCAATAACAATCCCATGCAGGTGCATTCGAATAAAGATTACGACAAGGTGCTTGCCTTCTGGTCGAACCGAGGGCCCCGACCCACAGCAGCGGAAGCTTATAATGGCGTGATGCAACTGGCCGCGGCTTTAAAACTGGAGAACACCACCGTTAAACGCGATGTGTTAGATGCCCTGTTCAGACAGCCGTATTCACAAAAGACAATTCCGTTTAAAGCGAATGTGATCCAAAGTGGTGCAGTTATAAAAGCGGTTGATTATGATTTGGGTAGAAATGGCGTTGCCTACTTCGATAAGGATACAGCCGATTATCATATTTCAAACGGAGCCAGAGGGGGTAACCAGGGCCGCGCCTACCGGAATGATGGGGTGGATATTACTGCAGACCCTACTACAGGGAGTTATTACGTGAACCATACGGAAGCCTGGGAATGGCTTCAATACACCATTAATGTAGTAAAGGCGGGTCATTACCGGATCAGGCTGAATTGTAATCCGGGTAAAGAAGATGGAAAACTTTCCTTCCTGGTAAATAATAAGATCGCCAAACAAATTGCAGTACCAAAAGCAAACAACTGGCAACCACTCGAAATAAAAAATATAGCATTGAAAAAAGGACCGAATAACCTGCGCATTTATATTGATGCAGGCGATATGTGTTTAGGTGATATGCAATTCACAGAAGTAAAATAAACAGTTGAATGAATGAAATCGAGGATTTCCTGAGCGAGGTCAAAGGATGATGTGGTAAAGAGGGGGCAAAAAACCACATTGGAGCGCATACCCTCTCCATTGATAGGGTATAGATGGGGTGCCTTTTTAGGCCAGGCTTTGTCAAGGGTCTACTTTAGATTTTCGATTTGTTCATTATTAACTAACAACTGACTTGCATATGAAAATTCTGCGCTTTGTCATTGCAGTGCTGGTATTACAGGCTGTCTTTCTGCCTGTATTCGCACAGGAAATTTTAGTGACCGGTAAGATAACCGCTAAAACCGGGGAGCCCCTGACGGGGGCAACAGTAGCTATTAAAGGATCTAATATGGCTACTACAACCGATGCCGGGGGTAACTTCTCTATTCATGTTCCCAACCGTAAAGTTTTATTGGTAGTCTCTTATGTTGGCATGAACAACAAGGAGGTGTCTGTTCCCGAAAGCGGCACTATTGATGTAAAACTGGAAGATGTAGGGGCAACAGGCCTCGACGAAGTAGTGGTAATTGGATATGGTACCGCCAGTAAAAAGGTAGTTACGGGCGCCATTTCCAGTGTAAAAGCCAAAGACCTCGAAAATGTTCCCAGTAACCGTATTGAGCAGGCCTTACAGGGAAGGGTGGCCGGTGTAACCATTGCACAAAACAATGGTCAGCCCGGTTCCGTTTCTACCATCAGGGTGCGTGGCGTTACCACGTTTAACGATGGTAAAGACAATAATAATAACAATCCGCTATGGGTTGTTGATGGGGTGGTGGTAGACCAGGGCGGTATTGGCTACCTGAACCAAAGCGACATTGAATCGATTGAAGTATTGAAAGATGCCGCTTCCGCTGCTATTTATGGAACCCGGGCAGCTACCGGGGTAATTCTGGTTACTACTAAAAAAGGTAAAAGCGGTAAACTATCGGTAAACTACAATGGTTTTTATGGCGTTTCCCGCGTAGCTAAAAAACTGGACCTGTTAAATGCCACCCAGTATGCTACTATCATAAACGAAAAAGCAGTAAATGGAGGGGGCGCAAAAGTGTTTGCCGACCCCAACTCGCTGGGAGCCGGAACCGATTGGCAGGATGCCATTTTTAATGATCATGCCGCGCGCTTTTCACACGAAGTAAGTATGAGTGGCGGTACCGACAGATCAACCTTTTATTTTTCTTTCGGTTACCAGGACCAGGAAGGTATTGTTGCCGGTCCTATCTCCAATTATACCCGAAAGAACCTCCGCATCAACTCAACGCATAAGCTCAATAATATTTTCACGTTTGGCGAAAACCTTGGGTATTCACACCAAAAAACTATTGGCCTTGGCAATACCAACAGTGAGTTTGGGGGGCCTTTGTCTTCGGCCATTAACCTGGATCCCGTAACCCCGCTGGTGATTACTGACCCGGCTATTGCAAACGTCAACCCATACAGCAACAACCCGGTAATAAAAGATGCCAATGGAAATCCTTACGGCATCTCATCTTATGTAGGTCAGGAAATGAGTAACCCCCTTGCCTATGTACAAACCCGCCTTGGGCAGTATAACTGGAGCGATGATTTTGTAGGCAATGCCTATCTGGAAGCAGCCCTTGGCAAACACATAAAAGTGAGATCAACAGTAGGTGGCAAATTAGCTTATTGGGGCAAGGTTGGGTTTACGCCATTTTATTACCTGAGCGCAACAGTAAAAACTTCTCAGAATAATTATAACAAAGAAAATAACAACAGCTTAAACTGGAATGTTGAAAATACAGTAACCTATAACAATAGTTTCAATAAACATAATTTAACGGTGCTGGTAGGTCAGGGCGCCTATGTAGAAAATATCGGCGGGGCGTCAAGTGTTACCTTGTTTAACTTACCTATCAGTAGTTACAAAGACGCCTCCTTCAACTTTGATATTTCTCAGGCCAACAGAAACTCTACCTCATCTGACCTCACACAACATAAATTATCCTCCCTGTTTTCCCGCGTGAGTTATAACTATGATGAACGATACCTGTTCACTGGTATCATCAGGCAGGATGGTTCAACCAAATTTGGTATGAACAAGAAATATGGGATCTTCCCATCGTTCTCTGTAGGATGGAACGTTTCGAATGAGGCATTCTGGCCGGCTCAAAAAGTGGTTGACCGCTTAAAGATAAGAGGCGGCTATGGCCAGGTTGGTAATGACGCTATAGCAGATTTTCGGTATCTGTCTATAATCGCAGGTGGGTATAACTATACGTATGGCACATCAGATGTTATTACCAGTGGTTACGCACCGCTGTCGCTTGATAACAGGAGTCTGCATTGGGAAACAACGTCACAAACCAATATTGGTTTCGATGCGCAACTGATAAAATCGATCACACTGAGTTTTGACTATTATATTAAAAAGACCAATGGCATTTTACGTGAGGTGCCCATTCCCGGCTATGTGGGCGTGCCAAATTCACCGGCAGCTAATATTGCCAATATGGATAACAAGGGTATTGAAGTTGAATTGGGTTACCGGAAGAGCATTGGCGACTTCAACTTTGGGGTAAATGCAAACTTTTCGTACCTGAAAAACGAGGTAGTTTATGTGCAACGTGATGCCAATTTCATTGCTGGTGACGCCAGCTTTCAAACAATGGGTGCTATAACCCGTACACAGGTAGGTCAGCCCTACAATGCCTTTTTTGGTTTTAAAAGTGCCGGCATTTTCCAAAACCAGGCCGAGATCGATGCTTATAAAAACAAAAATGGAGAGTTGATTCAACCCAATGCCAAACCTGGGGATTTTAAATGGGTAGATATAAATGGTGATGGCCACTTCACTGGCGATAACCTGGATAAAACTTTCCTTGGTAATGGCCTTCCAAAATATACATTCGGGTTAACGCTGAATGCGAGTTACAAAGGTTTTGATTTCATGGCGTTTTTACAAGGTACTGCAGGCAGCAAGATCTTCCAGGGAATACGGCGGCTGGATATAGGCAATGCCAATTATCAAACAAAAGTATTAAGCCGTTGGACTGGCGAAGGCACTTCGAATTCGTTCCCACGCCTGTCAACTACTGATCCCAATGGCAACTTTACAAGCATGTCGGATTTTTATCTTGAAAAAGGAGATTATGCCCGGTTTAAGATCATGCAATTCGGTTATACACTACCTGAAAAATTGACAAACAGGATCAAAGCAAACAGACTGCGCGTATACCTTACAGCAGAAAACCTGTTTACCATAACAGGGTATACCGGTTACGATCCTGAAATTGGCGGCGCTGTATTTGGTGTAGACAGAGGTGTTTACCCACAGGCCCGCTCATTCATTGGCGGAGTTCAATTGACATTCTAATTATTAACACAACTAATTAAAGGTTATGCGAACCATAAAAATAAATCACTTAATAATAGCAGTTATAGCAATAAATATCCTGGCGGCCTGTAAAAAAAGTTTTGTGGACTTAACACCGCAAGGACAATTTCTCTCGGAATATTATTATAAAGACCAGGATCAGGCATTTTCAGCGCTGGTGGCAGTTTATGATCCATTAAGAAAAAACTCTGGTGGGTTTGAAAATATGCTGGCGCTCATGAACTCAGGTTCAGATGATCATGTTGCCGGTGGTGGTGGTGCAACCGATGGCACCCAATTACAGGCGTTCACAAATTATACAATGACTTCCAACCTGATGGCCGCCAGTTATTGGAACGATCCTTACCAGGGTATAGCAAGGGCCAATTTGTTATTGCAGAAATTGCCAAAAACAGTTATGGATGAAACGTTGAAAGCAAGGTTTGCCGGAGAAGCAAAAGCGTTGCGTGCCTATTATTATTCTAACCTGGTACGCATGTTCAGGAACGTTCCATTGATCCTGGAACCATTGAACAACGACAATATGTTTAATGTAGAGCAGGCAAAGCCCGAGGATGTATATGCGCAAATTGAAAAAGACCTTACCGAAGCAATTGCCGTATTGCCTGTAACTGTCTCAGTTGCAACAGAAGGCGGCCGTTTAACAAAAGGCGCAGCCAAAGCATTGTTGGGAAAAGTATACCTGTATGAAAAAAAGAACACACTGGCTGCCCAGCAACTGGCTGATGTAAATGGCCCCACACCCGGTGGTATCAGTACATACGGTTATAAATTGCTCACTAACTTCAGCGATTTGTGGGTGCCTTCGAACAAGTTTAACAGTGAGTCTATACTTGAAGAAACGCACAGCGCTGCTGGTAATTCAGATTGGGGGTGGTGGGGCAGTGGCCGCGATGAAGGTAATACCGCGAATGTTATGGTTGGCCCCAGAAGTTATGAAAAACTTGATGCTTCGGCGCCAGACCTTCCATCGGGTTGGAGCTTTATGGTGTTCACACAAAATTTTTATGACTTCATAAAAAATGATCCTCGAAAAGACGCTACTTTATTAGATTTGAATGCCCTGCAAACAGCTGGTAAAGCAAAATACATTGCCGGTTACATGAATACCGGTTATTTCCTGAATAAATTTCTTCCGCGTAAAGTAGATGTATCAAAAGGCGGTGGTGCTTCTGATTTGAACTATCGTCAGAACACTTACATTATCCGCCTGGCCGATACCTATTTAATGGAAGCTGAAGCACTGGGTGGAACCGGCGCCAGAGCACAGGCGTTGCTGGACGC
>JAJKIL010000356.1 GCA_021154515.1 Niastella sp.
TAAGCGATGAATTTATCCGTGGCAGTTATTACACCAAATTCCCCGGTGGCGGATTGGAATTCGGCGAAGGCACCCGCGATTGTTTGAAAAGAGAGTTCATGGAAGAAATGAACCTCAATGTGCAGGTGGGCGATCACATTTATACTACTGATTATTTCCAGATGAGCGCGTTCAATCCCGAACACCAGATCATCTCTATATACTACTTCGTACAGGCACTGGAACCTATTACAGTGCCGCTCCGTCAAAAGCCATTCGACTTCGACGAACAACAACTGGCCGTTTATAAAGAAAGATCAGAAACAGAAACTTTCCGCTTCATCAATTGGGATGAATTTTCAGAAGAATCTGTTACCCTGCCTATTGATAAGATAGTGGCTAAGATGTTGAAGTCTATGTAATGGTTGGTTGGGTCACTTCGTGTTAAACAAATGCGGCAACTGCACAACCGGTTAAAGCCCGGCAAAATAAGTATCTATTGTTTTATTCTTTATTCGTTTACCAGCCCGTTTATTCATCTTCTTTACAAATGCAACGGGCAGCGTTGCCTTTACGCCCGCTTTATCGTAAATATAAATGAGACCACCACTGGCTTTTATTCCAAATACATAACCCATTCCCTCTCCTACCGATTCCTGATCCTGGCGGGAAGGGCCCTGTACATAACTGATCGTTTTTACTTCACTGGCTTGTGAAAATTGCACCTGGTTGGGATTGTGTGCATCAGCCCGGTTATTCGTAATGCGCTGTTCTATACAGGCATCGGGATGACTATGATAATATACCAGCGCTTTTTGTTTTATATACAAGGTGGCGCCCTGTAACCATTGCGGGTTCGACAGATCGCCGGTAATGCAGGTTACCGTACCATCCGGAAAAACCACCCCGCCATGTTCTTTATATTCATGCGCATCATTGGATGTGCAACGCGAAATGATATTATCATACATGCGACGCATGATTCGTTTATCCAGTATAGGTACTATATTCTCCTGCACCAGTGGATCGTTGATCTTACCATGTCGGATCAGCCAGGCTACTCTTCGCGCTGTTGATCTTGAAATGTTTGCCACCACCGCTGTATCATAATCGGCGCTTAACTGTACCATTGTACCATCTTGTGGTATATCCTGAAATACTTCACCAGAAGTTTTCATTGTTTTTATTACATAGCTGGCGGGTTGTGCTGCGTTTACATCGTACCACAACAATTGACCGCGTTCATTAAAATAATAGGCAGTGTCGTGCCAGGTAATGCCGGCAAAAATGGTAGCAGGGTGCAGAATTGAAAATGACAATAAAACAAAACAGGAGAATTTAATGCAAAGGCGTGAGAATAGATAAAGGTTCATAACGATAAGGTTTACAATGAAAAATAAAATACTTCGTTACCACTTTGAATGCGGGTGGCAGCGGTAATGGATTAGTTGAAAAGAAAGTAGATCCTGATAGTGAAGCAAATCCTGGCTAAGCAATAAACATGCAGTAGTATATAAATGGGCTGCAATATTATGCTGTATATATTATTCAACCAAATTTACAGTATACAGAAAACACTTATATGATTTTAACTTTTCTTAATATATATGTAAGGAACTGATAACTATTTTTTAATGACAATGGGTAGTAACAAATAAGTAATCAACAGGGCAGCCTTAACTTCAAACTTGTCATCATCCTATAATGTTTGAACGTCTTTATGCAGAGGATACGTAACGTCGCAGGAATCACAACTAACGGTAAACAATATTAGTTTTTAAACAGCAGGGAGCCAAATTTTACACCACGGACTTTATCACAGCCTTCGGGTGACTAATTATTTAAAAATTATATTTTTATTTTTTGTTACGTAGAACCGGTTAAAAAGCCTCGTCTTATGGCGGCAACCCCGGCGCCATTTTTCACGTATTGGTATTGAAAGCCTGGAAATTCGGGTGTTTTCACCCTTATAAAAAGTGACATCCGTGATAGCTATTCTCAATAAAGTATTGACCATATTAACCAGTCGCGAAAAAAAACAGTGGGCCCTGTTCACTGGGTTAACCCTTATTATCAATATGGCCGATATCGCCTCCCTGGCATTCCTGCTTTATATCATCCACTTTTACACACAACCTGTTAACGCCATTCACCCATTTATGCCCCTTTTGGGAAATACAACCGCCAATGCATTGTTCAACCGGTCTTCTCTGCTGCTTATTACCCTGTTCTTTGTTTTATTCAGCCTGAAGAACCTGGCGGCGTTTCTCATTCAATCATGGCAAACCCGTTTTGTGCACCAGGTGGCAAGCCGCATTTCCCGCAACAATATGTTACACTACCTGGAAGGGAATTATGCGGATTATATTCATACCGACTCATCGGTATTTACCCGTATCATCAGCTTGCAACCGCTGGAGTTTTGCCAGCATGTTTTATCGTCCCTTCAACAAGTGTTTACAGAAACTGTGCTGATCCTTTTATCCGTTGTAGCCATTCTCCTGTTCAATGCACAACTGTTCCTGTTGTTGCTGATCATTTTGCTGCCACCGGTCATTCTTGCCGGCTGGCTTACGAAACGCAAGCTGCACACCGCCCGCAACTATATAAAAAACAGTAGAACGGATATGTGGCAACGCCTGCATGAATCCATTGCAGGTTTTGTAGAAAGTAATCTTTATAACAGGAACGAATACTTTACCGAACGGTACGCCATAGCCCAGCACGATCTTAACCTGCATCAATCCTCCTTACAATCCTTACAGGCGCTGCCCGCCCGGCTGGCAGAAGTGTTTGCAGTGTTTGGCCTGTTGATTGTAATGGCCATCAGCAGCTTATTTGGCCATGGACAATACACCACTCAAATTGTAACCCTTGGCGCCTTTATAGCAGCAGCTTATAAGATCATCCCCGGTATAGCCCGCATGCTGAATGCGATCGGGCAAATACGCACGTATTCCTTTACCATTACTGACCTGGTTCAACAAAACAAACCGGCCAAAAAACAACCAGTCAATAACCTGCTGCCACCCATTTCTTCCATTTCATTTGAGCAGGTTGGTTTTACCTACGATCATCATCCGGTGCTGGATAATTTTTCCTGCCAGTTACAACCCGGTGACCTGGTTGGCATCGACGGCCATTCGGGCAAAGGCAAAACCACGCTGCTTAATATTTTGCTGGGATTTATGTCACCTCAAACCGGAGAAATACGCATCAACCAAGAATCGGTGAATAGCCTGCAACGAAAACAATACTGGCAACAAATAGCCTATGTAAAACAACAGCCGTTTTTCCTGTACGATTCGGTGTTGGCCAATATTACGCTCAATGGAAAGGAGCATCATGAACAACGGCTGCACAAAGCGCTTGACATGGCAGGTATTTCAGAATGGCTGCCCCGGTTGCCTGCCGGCATTAATACCCTACTTACAGAAAATGGCAAGAACATCAGTGGTGGTCAGCGCCAGCGTATTGCCCTCGCCCGGGCCTTATATAAGGAAGCCAATGTGCTCATTCTGGATGAACCTTTTAGTGAACTGGATGAAAAAGCAGAAGAAAAACTATTGCATCATTTGCAACAACTGGCTGCTGCAGGAAAGATCATCCTCCTGATCACTCATAATAAAAAAAGTCTGCAGGTTTGTAATAAAATAATAAGCCTGTAGATCCCCTCCCAACCTTTTTTAGTTGAATAGCGTATAGAAATCAATCATCCATTAGCAACCTGACTCCATTTTTTAGCGTACTGCAGTAGGTGTGAATTATAAACCAAACAATTTCTTATTGTGCAATTACCTGCCAACCGAAAATTGGATAAGTACCTTGGTTACTGCCTGATAGGAATGTTGCTTCCTGTTACCCGGCTGTTGGGCATTACTATCCGCCGAAATCATTCGTTGCAACAACCGCCCAAACACCTGCTGTTTATAAAGCTATTGGGGTTGGGCAGTCTGCTAGTAGCTTCGGATCCCATCCAGGTCATGCGAAAAAAAATGCCAGGCACCCGTTTTATTTTATTGACCGATAACAATATTGCCAGTGGCATTACACCTTTCCAACTATTCGATGAGATCTGGACCATCGATACCAGCAGCCTGTCAATCACCATCAGCACTTCCTTGAAATATATAGTACGGTCATGGCAATTGAAAAAACTATGGGTGGCCGATCTGGAAGTGTATTCAAAACTTACTACTGTATATTCTTTATTTACGATGGCGCGGAACCGGTTCGGGTTTCATTTAAAACCTGTGTTCTTCCGCAAATTCCTTAACACCCATAACATTCCGTTCAAACAAGCTGCCTGCCTGGAAGATAATTACTACCACATGGCGCAGGTAATCACCCAATCTGAGATAGCACCAACAACTGAAACAGCTACCGTTCGCTTAAACGAATGGGATAAACCCTATATCCTTCTGAATAACACTTGTAGCAGCCTGGCACCGGTTCGTAAGCTACCCGATGAAACCATGGCAGCCATTTGTACCTGGATATTGACCCACACGCATTTTCGCCTTGCATTTTTAGGGACCAGCAGCGACAAAGCCGCCATCGAACAATTTATCGATGAACACTTACCAGCCTATAAACAAAAAGGTAAACTAACCAATATTGCAGGGGCGCTTGACTTTGAAGCCTATTACCGGTTCATTGCCGATAAAGGTGTTTGTATGCTCACCATCGATAGCGGTCCGTTACATATTGCACGTAAACTGGGTTTGCCTGCCATTTCTGTATGGGGACCAACCAACCCTGCCAGTTATATAAAAATACCGGCTGGTCAGGAAAACAGGCAACAGTTCCTGTATAATAAAGTGGCCTGTTCGCCCTGCGTGCATCACTATGAACAACTACCCTGCGGCGGCAATAATTTTTGTATGAAAGACATTGCAGCCAGCAGCATTATTGAAAAACTCAACGCACTGCTGGAATATTTACAGAAAGAAAAAGGCCGCGTAACTGCGTTGGAATCCGTTACGGGTTAGTGATCGTTCGTAAAGTATAAAACCCAAAACCGCGGTTCCTGTCAGACAAATAAATAATATCCCTTCCATTCACCAGCATTACCTGCTTCTTACGGTCAGGGGTTGAAGTAAGTTGTTTATCCTTATAATATACCTGGTTGTTCTTTATCTGCACGTTATTAGTGGAATAGTCGTGCACAGCATAACCAGTACCGGTTTCGTGACTGCCCTTATCATCCCAGTAATAATACACCAGCTGATCTTCCTTTATGGCATATTCATATACAAAAGGTAATTCCTGCGATAATAGATACTTGCTGTTATCCGGGTGCGGAAATAGTTTACCAGCATCTGCCAGCAACAGCACGGCAACAAAAGCACCGAACAATTTTATGGGGAATTGCATCCCGGCCACTATAATCAATAACCCAAACAACAACAACATGCCATACAAACGCGGGAACTGTAGCAACAAGGGCTTTCCGCCTAATGCAGCAACCTGGATAAAACAAATCAGCAATAACAACGCTATTACGGTAAATAAATAAACCCGTTTGCTATTCGCCAGAGCCAGCAACGGCATCAACAGCAGGATCAAAGAATAACTACTGCCATTGGGCGAGAGCAACATACTGGCTGTTATCCAACTGGCAAAGGCCATAAGATCGGCAACCTTTTTATGTATTGTTACGCCAACGCAACAAGCCAACAGCAAGGCCTTGAACAGTACCATGCTGATCACAAAAACAGGGGTACTATTTAAAACGACCTGCGGATTCTGAACGGCGTCATACACAAACAGGTTCTTTAGTAACATAAAGGCCGACTGAAACAGATAAGTATAACTATCGTTCAGCTCGCCGCTATTAGCGCGGGGGAAAATAGTAAACACATAATATTGCCAGGAAGCGAATCCATTCAACACAACTGACATCAACCCTAACAGCACACAGGCAACCACACAATACGCCACCTGTTTATATTGCTTTTTTGCCAGCAGAGAAAACAGGATCACCAGCGGAAATAATTTGAAAACAATAGCAATTCCCCATAAAAGGGCAGCAACAACCCGTTTGCCTTTCTTATAAGCCATATAACCTTCGAGCAACAAAGCAAACAATAACAGGTAGGCCTGTCCAAAAAAGATGTTATTACGTAATGGAATAAAAAAGATCACCGGCACTAACCACAGCGCCCAGACCGGCAGGGAAAAATATTTACGGGCCCGGGCCAGCACCCAAACAAACAACGCCGCAGAAAATACATTGAACAGTATTTTGGAAACCGCCACAGGGAATAATAAGAATGGCGCCAGCACAATTGATGTAAATGGCGGAAAGGGGGTGTATGAAACAAAAACACCGGAATATCCCTTTTGCGTTATCAACACGTTCAACGACCAGGTATCATATACCGCCTCAAAATTACCCTGCAACAGTGCCTTACTGCCAAAATAATAACCCGCAAAATCAGAAAAAGGCGCACTGGTAGCTTTAAAAATAAACCAGGCCAGCAAAACTGCCAGTAACAACAATGGGTAATATGGAGCGTACCGTTTAACCATGAGATTGGCTATCAATACGGTAAATGGAGAAGGGAGGTTGTCTGGAGAGGGAAATTGACGCAATACAGAAGATAAGCGGCTGGGAATAGAGGCAACGTAAAGCCGCCTTTCTCCGTATTTTAGATCATGGTAAGCGTAATTCTCACCACCTACAACCGGGCCCATCTTGTTTTGGAAAGCATTTACAGTGTGCTGAACCAAACTTATAAAGAGCTGGAATTGATCATTGTCGACGATGGTTCTACCGACAATACCTCAGCACTGATAGAAAACATCCCCGATCCCCGCATCCGGTATTATCAACTGCCGCATTGCGGCCGTACTGCCATCCTGAAAAACTTCGCCATCCGCCAGTCAAAGGGATCGCTTATCGCCTTCAATGACTCAGACGACACCTGGGAGGATCGTAAACTGGAAAAACAGGTACAATTATTATCCCTACATCCCAATATCGGGTTTTCAATTACCGATGCGGTCAATTATATGGAAGGGAGGATACTATCGCGCACCTGGTCAGGGAAGACAGGTATTGAATGCGCTAATATATTCGACCGCATGAAAGAAAACCGGTTTGTGGTATTTACCCAAACGATGGTCATTCGTCGCGACTGTTTTGATAAAACCGGTCTGTTCGATGAAGACATGCCTTTTGGCTCCGATTACCATTTCAATATGCGGCTGGCCTTTTATTATGATGCCGGCGTTATTTATGAAGGACTGATATGGCGCTTTCTGCACGACACCAATGAAAGCAACCAGGTGCCGGTTGAATACATGGAGGGATTTGTATACACTTTTGAATATCTGTATCAACATAATATGGTATCTAAAAAATACCTGTATAAAGCTAAAAGCCATGCCTTCCTGCAAATTGGTCATCTATTTAAACAACAGAAAAAACTGAGCGCAGCCCGACATCATTACCGGCAATCGTTAAAATACAATCTGTTGCAGCCCACCTGTTACTGGCAGCTGTTAAAAACCTACCGGGCCTAAGGCAACTTAACCGGTTAATTATCCGTATGATTCTCAATGACCTGAATGGTCCGGTAAAAAATGAATAAAGTATTACTATTCAACCCAAGAAGTGCAAGAAGCAAACCCAGGATCCCCAATTCCATTCTTTCCATAGCCGCCGCTCTTGAAGGATTACATGAGTATGCGATCGTTGACGGAAACCTGGAAACGGATCCCTGGCTTAAAATAAACAGCTATCTGGCTACCGGTCAGTTCAAATTCTTTGGCTGCACCTGTATGCCTGGTCCGCAACTGCGGCAGGCCATTCCCATTTCAAAGCAAATTCGGGAACAATATCCGGAGGTCAGGATCATCTGGGGTGGTTACTTTCCATCCAATCAACCCAAGGTGGTGCTGCACTCCGGCTTTGTAGATTTTGTTGTAAATGGTCCTGGTGAAAAATGTTTACCCGCCCTGCTGAAGGCGTTGGAAAATGGCGACAACTGGACCACCATTCCCAATCTTATTTATAAAGGCGAAGAAGGAATCGTTAAAACAGGCAAGGATGAATTGTACGACCAGGATGCGCTGCCTTCTCTGCCCTACGAAACCCTGAACAACTTTTACCCGTTAAAACGTTATTTAGGCAAAACCTACCTGGGCACCCGCACCATTGCCTATCATAGCAGTATGGGCTGTCCGTTCAAATGTTCCTTTTGTGCAGTAGTGCCAATTTACAATGCGCGTTGGCGGGGTAAAAGCGCGCAACTGATTTACAAGGATATTAAATACCTGAAGGATAAACACGGCGGCAACGCTATCGAGTTTCACGACAACAACTTCTTTGTTTCGGAAAAACGCACGGTTGAATTCTCCCAACTCATTCACCCCGAAAATATGATCTGGTGGGGGGAAGGCAGAATTGATACTATCGATAAATACTCCGATAAATCGCTGGAGATAATGCGGGAATCAGGCTGCAAAATGATCTTCTTTGGCGCTGAAACCGGCAACGATGAAATTCTGAAAAAGATGGACAAAGGCGGTACGCAAAGCAGTGCCCAGATCAGGGCTTTTGCGGGACGGATGGCCAAATTTGATATCATTCCTGAATACTCTTTTGTACTGGGCACACCAGGCGATAACACTGAGCAGGTAATGAA
>JAJKIL010000357.1 GCA_021154515.1 Niastella sp.
AGGGAGCAGGGACTCAAATGCGCTAAAAGACATGTTGGGCAACAGGGTTTGATCGGTGCAGACTATTTTTGTATAATTCCCTTTTGCTTCAGCTAACAGAATATCGTTATATAGGAGTTTGTAGATCTTGCCATCGGCTTTTATAAAGAAATAATCATTGAGCTGGGTGGCCTTGTTTTCGTTTGCCGGAGTCGAGGCCTTTTGTTTTTCTGTTGCCTTGTCTATCGCCATGATGAACCGTTCGAGTGAGAATGGTTTTACCAGGTAATCGCAGGCGGAGAGTTCAAAGGCGTCTACTGCATATTCTTTATAGGCAGTAATAAATATAACCTGCGGTCTGTTTTTAAGGGTTCGTAAAAAGCCAATACCATCCAGCACCGGCATATGTACATCCAGGAACAGGATATCTATGGGTTGTTGTACCAGAATATCCTTTGCTTCAAATACATTGCCGCAGCTCCCCAGCACCCGTAGCTGTGGCAAATGGCTGCAGTAACTTATTATAATATCCCGCGCAATAGGTTCATCGTCTACAACAAGACAGTTAAACATACCTGTTATTTTATTTTTAAGCGAAGCTGAACAATGTACATATTGTCAGTGATAAACTGGTCCAATTTGTAATTTTCTTCATACAACAGGTTCAACCGCCTGATGGTATTGGGAAGCCCCAGTCCCGAGCTTGCCTGGCTGATGCTGTTCTCCTGTTTTAATTCACTGTATGAGTTCCTCACTGAAAATACAATAAAATTACCGGTAACATTCAGGTCGATCTCAATGAAGATCTTTTCGTCCAGGGTGTTCCGGGCGTGTTTGAAGGCGTTCTCAATAAATACGATCAGTATCATAGGAGCAATAGTGATCCGTGGATCATTTATCGTTTCTATTTCGGTTCGTAATACCAGCCTGTCGCTTAACCTCAGCTTTTCAAAGCTGAGATAATTATGAATATATTCCAGTTCTTCCGTTATAGATACAAACAGATTTTTGGTATCGTACACCGAATAACGCAACAGGCTGCTTAGTTTTAATAACAAGGCGGGTACTCGTTCATGTTGGGTTATTGAAATGCCATAGATATTGTTCAACGTATTAAACAGAAAATGCGGGCTCAATTGCGATTGCAGCAGGTTCAATTCACTTTGTTTTTGTTCGGTAGCTAACCGGGCTGCCTGGATCTGTTTTTGAATGGAAGCCCTGATCAACTTTATAAAAATACCCATTACCAGGCCAATAATGAGGAAGGGCAGGGTAGTAACGGAGAATTCAATGATGTCTCCGGGGGAGTCAAAGATCTTTTTTGCGACCAGGGGCCATATAATGATGATGGCCATCAGTGTTAAAACTGTATACAGGCTAAAATGAAACGGTTTATTGCGCAGGTAGAATTGTATGCAAAGCGCTCTGCCCATATAAATACAGGCCAGAAAGAAAAGACAGGCAAAAGTGGTTAACCCGATTTTCGCCAGAATAAAATGGTAGTAATAATACATGCCTGTTATTACCAGCATTACTACACCCATACTGAAAATGGCATGTATAACCAGGGCTTCGTTGGTGATCTTTCGGGATGCTGTTCGCATGCTATAAAGATCGCGATAGTTTTTGCAAACCCGGTTGTAAAATGTTTAACCAGGGGAAATCAGGTACAGACAGGCCAAAAACGGTGATGAAATTTTAAGCCTGAAAAGGGCGGCGTTCAACCTCATTTTGCCCGCATTCAACACAACGATTTTATAGGGTCGGGGCAACCCATAAAATTTGTAAAAACAAGTAGTATGAAGTCCCTTATTCCAATTTGTACAATGGTTTTATTATTTGTGCTGAACAATACCTGCGATGCCCAGGAAAAAGACAAACCCAAAGCTTTAAAAGAAGTGACCGTTACGGCTAAAATGCCGCCAATCAAACATAAAATAGATCGCATAATAGTAAACGTAGATGGGATGATTACGGCCGCCGGTAGTAATGCCCTGGAGATCCTGTCAAAAAGCCCGGGCGTTTTTGTAGATATGGATGGGAATATCCAATTAAATGGAAAGGGTGGGGTGCTGGTGCTCATCGATGACAAACCAACTTATTTGTCGGCCCAGGACCTGGCGGCTTATTTACGCTCCCTGCCGGCGGGGATGGTAGAGAAGATTGAATTGATAAGCAATCCGCCTGCACGCTACGATGCATCGGGCAGCGCTGTTATTAACCTGCAACTAAAGAAAAACAAAACCCCGGGTTTTAATGGGAATATGAGTATTGGTTATAACCAGGGCGCATATGCCAGAAGTAATGATGCCCTTAATATCAATTACCGGCATAACAAGATCAATGTATTTGGCAATGTTGGGTATTCAAGGGATGCGGGGTATTCCAGAGAAACCAGTCAGCGAAATTATGATAATACTTCAACCACGTTGCTTGACAGAAGGTATCACTATTCTTCCAATGGCTACAATTTAAGAGCAGGAATAGATTATTATGTTTCTGCCAAAACCACGCTCGGTATTTTATTAACGGGTGGTATCAGACCCAGATCAGATCAGTTGAATTATAACAGCGATCAATTAAATGCTGATCAAAAAACGGATTCTACAGCTATAGGCCACACCACCGGTGATTACCAGTGGTACACCGGGGGCATTAATCTCAACATGCTTCGCCGCATAAACGAAAAAGGTTCATCAATTACCGGCGACCTGGATTATGTGAACATCCATGTAAATGGCAGTCAGTATTTGTCAACCAATGTTTACCGGTTAGATGGGAATCTCAGCAGCGCCAATGAGATCTTGTACAGGCTGCCCGCTGATATCGATATCTGGTCGGCAAAGACAGATTACAACCTTCCATTGAAAGGCAACGCAAATTTTGAAGCCGGGTTTAAATCTTCCTACGTAAGTACGAACTATAAAAACAGCTGGTTGCAAAAGGCAGGGAGCGATTATGTACCCGATTATGGCCGGTCAGATCATTTTATCTATACAGAGAATATCAACGCGCTGTATGTAAGCGCCGCTAAAGAATGGAAACATTGGGCCATAAAAGGCGGCGTAAGAATGGAGAATACCCGGATGCATGGGCGTCAGCCTGGTAATATAGTTATTGCCGATTCGGCTTTTAAAAGGAATTACACCAAGTTTTTTCCCTCGTTTTATTTTTCCTGGAAAGCTGATACCTCCGGTAATCACACCATCACCATTAGTTATGGAACCAGGATCCGCAGACCCAGTTACCAGCAATTAAATCCCTTTCTTTTTTATAACGACCGGTACTCCTATACTACAGGAAATCCATGGCTAAAACCTCAGTATTTATATGCCGTTGAATTGAAATATGATTATAAAAGTACCTTCGGGGTTGAACTGGCTTACCTGAAGGTCAACAACCTTATTCAGTTCATAGTACAACCTGTTGGCGATGTATTTGTGAATCGCCCTGAGAATTTTGGCCTTAATTATTCATTCAATGTTGTTTCCTGGTTGTCGGCAGATCTGGTGAAAGACTGGCATGTGAATGCAAAGCTTATTGTATTTCATTTGATAAATAAAGGAATGGCAGATGATCAAATTGTGAATAATAAGATCAATTCCGGTGAACTGGAGATAAGCAACCAGTTTCGCCTGTCGAAAAAATGGAGTGCAGAAGTAAGCGGGTTGTATGCAACCAGCCATTTACAGGGGCAAACAAAAACAGACCCGTTTTGGCATTTGAATGGCGGAATACAGAAAATGATCATGAAAGAAAAAGGTACGCTGAAAGTAAGCGTCAATGATGTATTTTACAGTATGATCAGGCGCGATAATACCACTGCAAAGGGCCTGCTTGCCCGGCGCATGGTTGAAACAGATACGCGAAGAATAGGGATCGCCTTTTCTTATCGTTTTGGAAAAGATACCAATAACCGGAAACGTAATCACACTACCGGTGGCGCCGCAGAAGAACAGGGCCGGGTGAATTGAGTGGCTGGCTTCAGATTTCCTTCAGGATTGCGCATTTTTTTTAAGCGTACCTTCTGCCGGTTAAACATTTTACATGAAACTATTGGTTATTGAAGATCAAATGGAATTATCCAGGAGCATCTGCGCCTATCTTAAAAAGGATAATTTCATTTGTGAACCTGCCTATAATTTTAATGATGCCATGGAGCGGATCCAAACAAAGAATTACGATTGTATCTTGTTGGACATATCGCTGCCTATGACCAATGGACAAATGGGCAACGGATTACAAATTCTGAGTGAATTAAAAGAAATGGGCAAGGTAGACGGGGTATTGATCATCTCGGCAAAAAATTCATTAAATGATAAACTGGAAGGGCTTAATCTGGGGGCAGATGATTATTTAAGCAAGCCCTTTCATTTGCCTGAGTTGTCTGCCCGCATCAATGCGATCATCCGCCGTAAATCGTTTGAAGGGAAAAATAAAATAATGGCCGGTGACCTGGTAATCCATCTCCAGGATAAAATAGTAAAAGGTAAGAACGGCGAAATTGATCTTACCCGCAAGGAATATGAACTACTGGTGTATTTTGCCAGCAATATAAATAAGGTGGTAACCAAAGAAGCCATTGTTGAACATTTGTGGGGCGAACAAATTGATTTGAATGATAACCACGATTTCATTTACACCCACCTGAAAAATCTACGAAAGAAACTGGTGCTGGCAGGTTGTGCCGACAATATCAAAGTGGTGTATGGCATGGGTTATAAGTTTACCGTAAATGAGCAGCCATGAAATTATTAACACGCTACTCGTTGATCAACCTGCTGGTAATGGTCGTTATTTTTTTTGTTTCCAGTTGTACGCTGTACTTCTTTATTAAGGTAATACTGTTGCGCGAAATAGATGGCGATCTGGGTGGTATTGAAGATAAGATAAAAGAGTATGTAAACACGTATCATACGCTGCCAAACTTGTATGCGCTTGATGAAGAACAGATAAATTTCTACCCAACAGGCGAACAGAAAGCAACGAAGGAATTTGAAACGGTGCGGCTGTATAGTAAACGGGAAAAGAAACTACACAACTTCAGAAAGATGGCTTTCCCGCTGCAATTTAATAACAGCTGGTACCGCGTAACGGTAGCCAAACCTTTGGAGGGCATGCGGCATCTTTCGCATACCTTGCTGACCATTTCGGTGCTCACTATTTTGATAACTATATTGATCGCTATTGTAATAAACAGGTTCATGCTGAAGCGGCTTTGGAAGCCTTTTTATCAGTCGCTGGATGTGATGCGGAATTTTAAACTGGGCAAAACGGGTACGCCAGTTTTCCCGGAAACAACCATTAATGAGTTTGCTTTTATGAATGAAAGCCTGTTGATGGCGACAGAAAAAGCCGAACAGGATTACCTGTTGTTGCGGGAATTTACCGAGAACGCCTCGCACGAAATACAAACGCCCTTATCAATTATCCGTTCCAAGCTGGAGATGATAATACAGGAAGAAGACCTTTCCCAAAAGCAAAGTGAGCTGGCCCGGAGCGCCTTTTCTGCAGTTAAAAAATTAACCCGGTTAAACCAGTCATTATTGCTGCTGGCAAAAATTGAAAACCATCAGTTTGATGCAGCACAGGAAATAAACCTGAAAACAAAGATTGA
>JAJKIL010000358.1 GCA_021154515.1 Niastella sp.
CGCATTACAATGGTAAAAACGAAATTCTGGTATCGTTTTACCAATTGGGCATACTGTGCCTGTTCGCCTTGCAGTACGCTGTTTATGATCTCATTATCAACCGGTCCGGTTTGCATTAGTATGAATATGACGATGTAAGTGGTGTTCAGGTTACAGTCAGTAGGCATGCAATATGCCGGAAATCGGGCTCTTTGATTATCAGTTGTTTATTTAGAAAGAATAGAACTGTTGTGTCCGGTTTTGATACTTTCTGTGTTCATTTATGAAAAAAGTGTCCGGGCACTGTAACCAGCCATCAGCAGCTGTAGTCATAGTTGTGTAGAACTTAAAAAATAAAAACTATGGATAAAGGAGTACTTGCAATAATCTGGTTAATGATATCCTCATTAGGATTGTTGATCCTGATCTTTGGCATCAGGTATTTAATGAGTCGCGAAAACCTGGCGATGCTTGAAAAAGGTATGAACCCCAAAGACAAGATAAACCGGCCTGCACCCTATACCAATTTGAAATGGGGATTGCTGTTGTTTGGCGCCGGTGCCGGGTTGGCGTTATCGTATATTATTACATATATGCTACATGATTATGATAACCCTGCTTTGTGGTTTGCCTTTATTGCTATGGGAGGAGGTTGTGGGTTGATTGCATCTTATCGGATTGAGAAAAAGGAATTGCTTGATCGTCAATAGAAACTAAAAAGCCCATTCCTGTTACCGGAGTGGGCTTTTATATTGTATTTACCTGTTAATTTTTCAACGTGTGAACTTGTCAATCTTATCAACACCGTCAACTTTACCAACTTACTGGTCAACTGATCAACTGGTTAACTGGTCAACTTACTTCTTCATTTCCTCCATTGCTCTCGTAATCGCCGTATCGTCTGAATTACTCACCTCATAATAACCTTCCATGCGCCAGATCTGGCGGGCCAGCCAGGTTTTGATGCGTTTTTCTACTTCTACTTTATCGCGGTCAGGAACGTTTTGAACATTTACTGAATTTTTGCCGGCATATGCTACCAGGTTATTCCAGGCCGTGCGCGTGTCGTTATAACGACGGGCAAAATCCGCGGGGCTCTTAAACTGATCGAAGTAGGCTTTATTCTGCTGATAATAGATATAAATGAATTTGCTGAACAATTGGTTGTAGAACAGCACATATACATTGATAGAGAAGGTGGCGGTATCGAAAGGAATAAACACATCGGGGGTAATACCGCCGCCGCCATACACAGTTCTGCCCTTCCTGGTTTTAAAGGCCGGTCCGGTGTGTTGGGTAACGGTATCGCCATTCACCAGCTCACCATTCATATATCGTTGGGCCAGTTCTTCATTATAAGCTTCGCGGCCTTTGTTATAAGGCTTTTGAATGTTACGGCCAAGGGGGGTATAATAACGGGCAACGGTTAAACGCAATGCAGAACCGTCGGTGAGGTCATATTGTTCCTGTACCAGGCCCTTACCAAATGTACGGCGGCCGATAATTGTAGCGCGGTCCCAGTCCTGCAGGGCGCCTGCAACCACTTCACTGGCCGAAGCCGAGCTTTCATCAACCAGCAACACCAGTTTGCCTTTTTCAAACAAACCCGGGCGTTTACAGTGGTATTCCATTTTCTCCGATCTATTGCCCTGGGTATATACGATCAGGCGCTCATCGTCGAGGAATTCATCAACGATGTCGGTGGCTTCGGTTAAAATACCGCCGCCATTACCCCGCAGGTCGAAGATGAGTTTTTTCATGCCCTTTGCTTCCAGGGTTTCCATGGCTTTCATAAATTCTTCGTAGGTGGTGCCTGCGAATTTATTCAGATGTATATAGCCGGTAGTGGAGTCGATCAGATAAGAGGCGTCTACTGAGTACAAGGGTATAGTGCCACGGGTAATGGCTGTTGATACCTGTTTGCCATTACGCAAAATGGTAACCTGTACCTTGCTGCCGCCCGCGCCCCGTAAAAAATTCTTTATTTTATCGCCGGTAATGGATTTGCCGGTAACTGTTGAGTCACCCACTTTCAGAAATTTATCGCCAACCTGTAAGCCGGCCTTGTCGCTGGGGCCATCGGAGAGAACGTTCGTAACATGTACGGTGTCGTCTATAATGAAGAATTCAACCCCTATGCCTTCAAAGTTCCCCTGAAGGTCTTCGTTTATTTCTTCCACGTTAGAGGCAGGAATAAAAACTGAATGGGGGTCGAGGTGAGCCAGCATTGCCTGTATGGCATCTTCGGTAAGGGTATCGGTATTTACTTTATCAACATATTTCAGGTTAACCAGGTCCATCACTTCCTGCAATACCGAACGTTTGCCACTGTTAAAAATACCACGCGAGCTGGGTACATTCTGCCTTAATGCCGAACCTATGAACATGCCCACGATCAATACTACAGAAAATAACAGAGGCATCCATACTTGAAGTCTTTTCATCTGAAATTGTATAGTTTGTTTTAATAAGGCCGGGGAATAGTTAATCCCTTTTTTCGACCCCTAATTCCCACCTGGGGCTGTGAGTGAATTTGCCGGAGCAGCAAAGAAACAGCACCGCAAGGGATAGAAATCTGAAAATTTTGGGCGAAGTTCATAATTAATTTGCAAGTAACGCTTTTTTGTTTTGAATGGTTACAGGCCGCATAAAAGCGGCACTTCAAACAAATGAGGGGTAGGGCTGGGGGCTGTAAACGAGGCCTTGTTGCGTTTTTATGCAAGGTATATGAGGTCTTTACGGCATGGTTGTTTCAGCTATGCGTCTTACCTTCGCGGGATGGCTATATGTGTAAACAAGCGTGTAGCAAGGGGTTGGAATTATACGACTAAACGGATATAAATATGGCAATACTGCTGGCAGATAGTGGGGCCACTAAATGTGAATGGTTTCTGGCAGAATCGAAAGAAAGCACCAAAACGGTTTTTACCCAGGGTATAAGTCCGTACTTTTTTAATGAAGAAAAAACGGTGGCTTTATTGCAGCAGGAATTGCTGCCTCAATTGCCAAAATCGGCCGCTATTGAGGAAATACATTATTACGGAACCGGTATGCGTAATCCGGTTAATGTAGAAATGGTCAGGAAATCACTGGCCACTGTTTTTGAAAAGGCGGGAACGATAGAGGTAAGTGATGATATGCTGGCGGCCGCCAGGGCGCTGAACGGCCATAAGGAAGGCCTGGCCTGTAACCTGGGCACGGGTTCTTTTGCCGTTTATTATGATGGTAATACCATTGCCAAGCAGGCCCCGGGCATAGGGTATATTCTGGGCGATGAAGGAAGCGGCGCCTACCTGGGAAAAAAAGTACTTCAGTATTATTTGTACAATACGTTCGATGAAGAGCTGCGTTACAAGTTTGAAACAAGATATAATACAACTCCCGTTGAGATATTAGAGAATGTATACCGGAAGCCCCTGGCAAACAGGTACATGGCTACTTTTTGCCTGTTTTTGTCGGAGAACAGGGGGCATTACATGGTCGAAAACATCATTGAAGACGGGTTGAATGATTTCTTTTTTACCCATCTGTGCAAGCTCTCTGAAAGCTGGAAAAACCCCATCCATTTTGTAGGCGGCGTGGCTTTTGCGTTTCATGATATAATCAGCGATCTGTGCCATTCCTACGAATTTGACCAGGGAAAGATCCTCAAAGGCGCTATGGAAGGCCTGATCCGGTACCATGTGCAATAATGAAAACAACCTTATGCCCAACCCGAATAAAACATTGAACAACAGAAATATGTCAGCAGAATTTACCAGGATCACAGAGCAGTCGAGCGATTACCGGCATCTGGAGCAAATGAGTATTAATGAGTTACTCATCAACATGAACAATGAGGATAAAAAGGTGCCAGTCGCAGTAGAGAGAGCTATCCCTCAAATAGAGAAACTGGTGACTGCTATTTCAGATAAAATGCTGGCTGGTGGCCGTCTCTTTTATATTGGCGCCGGAACCAGTGGCCGCCTGGGTATCCTGGATGCCAGCGAAATTCCCCCCACTTATGGGTTGCCGCAAGGACTGGTGATCGGCATTATTGCCGGTGGCGATGTGGCCATTCAACGCCCCGTTGAACAGGCTGAAGACAGCTGGGAACAGGGCTGGGCCGATTTGATGAAACACGCCATCGATGAAAAGGACGTAGTGATAGGCATTGCCGCCAGTGGCACCACCCCTTACGTGATCGGTGCACTTACCGAAGCCCGTAAAAAAGGTATTATTACTGGTTGTATTACCTGCAATGCCGGATCTCCCCTGGCCGATGCAGCCGAACTGCCCGTTGAAGTAGTGGTAGGACCCGAATTTGTTACCGGCAGCACCCGCATGAAAAGCGGTACCGCGCAAAAGCTGGTACTGAATATGATCTCTACCGCCGTAATGATCCAGATAGGCCGTGTAGAGGATAATAAAATGGTGAACATGCAATTGACCAATAGTAAGCTGGTTGACCGGGGCACCAAAATGGTAATGGAAAAAACAGGCATCAACAGCTACGATAAAGCCCGCGAACTGTTGCTGAAATATGGCAGCGTAAAAAAAGCGGTAGATTCGCTGAACCCGTGAATCGTGAATCGGCAATCGTGAATTGGCCCTCCTACGATAAAGCTTTGACTAGACTGAGTAGGCAAAGCGATAACTAACTAAATAGCATATAGCAAAAAGCCCATCTCGGTTACCGGTTGGGCTTTTATATTGTATTAACTTGTCAACTGTATCAACTCTTTCAACGCTATCAACGTGTTAACATGTTAACTCGTCAACTGATCAACTGGTTAACTGATCAACTTATCAACTCCCCCTTGCTACCTCCGTAAAAAGCTGTAACTTTTAGGTACATATCATTAAACTTAATACTTATGAGGTACAGATCTTTACACACTTCTTTTGCAGCCTGTATGCTAATGGTGACTGTACAGGTTTCCGCTCAACAAAAACCAACAATAGCTTTTGCTATAACCAGCTCAGAGAAAGGAAACTTTAACTGGACTGATGTTAAACAGATCGACTTAACAACCGGTACGGTTACCCGTTCCATCTTCGACAGCAAACAAACCAACTTCACGGTATATAATGCCCG
>JAJKIL010000359.1 GCA_021154515.1 Niastella sp.
AACGCTGTTCCCGTACAATGAAGTGGGTTGTAAGTGTTGTTTGTAACTTAAATTTATTAAATTTTTCTGCCTTGCGGTACAGTCAGTGCTTATTTTTTATCTTTAGAGCTTTGACCCTTTTCACAGTAGACCCTTAAACAACCAAACTAGCTATGGGACTCGATTCCGTAGAGATTCTCGTGAATGTAGAAAATGCATTCGGGATCACTATTTCCAATTATGAAGCGGAGAAAATAGCCACCGTAGGGGATATTCATTGCCTGGTGTGGCGCACTCTGCAGGGCCGGCAAAGCATGCGATGCAAAACGCAGCAGTTATTTCACAAACTCCGCTATACCCTCGCCACCAAATTCAATGTACCCAAAGAAACAATTGAGCTGGATGCTTCGCTGAACGAAATTTTCCCGGTAGCAAACCGGCGATTGCTGTACCGAAAACTGGAAAAAGAACTGCAGTTAAAATTGCCACCGCTGGAATTGCCTCCGGGCTGGGTGGTTGTACTGCTGATTACGGGCGCGGTATTAATTATTGGTACCGGGATTATTTCCCTGGTACTGGTGCTGCGGTTTCATTATACCCGCTGGTTGTATCTGCTGCCGGTGCTGGGTATCCTGATAACAAAGTTTGGATCCAATATCCTCGATTCTGTAAGAACGGTTTTCGAACCTGCTTTGTTAAATGACTATACCCGGTTGGTATTAACGCTCAATTACGGCACCCTGGTACAGGAAAATGGCACCAACCAAAAGGAGGTAGAGCTGGTGATCGATCATATTATAGCCGATATAGCCGGGGTGGAAGTTCATGAAGTGACTCCTGAGAAGCATTTGGGCAACGACCTGGGTATCGATTAACCGTTAAGTTGTATAACATTTGAATTATTTAATTTAAACAAAATGACCGGGCGGCTGGTTATTGTTATTTTTAAACAATAAAAATTCTACTATGAATGATGTTGCTTTAGCTAACCAGCCTACCAAAGAACTGTTTATTAAAATGGTAGTTGATGCCTGGAACGCCTCCACCAACCAGGTTACAAAACTGTTTAATGAGTTGTCTGACGAACAAATAATGGCAGAAGCGGCCCCCGGTAGAAACACCGGAATTTATTTATTGGGTCACCTGACAGCCGTTACCGATAGAATATTGCCATTATTAGGATTGGGCGAACGTTTATACCCCCAACTGGATAAACCGTTTTTAGCTACACCCGATAAATCAGGTTTGGAAATCCCTTCCATACAGGAGTTGAAACAATACTGGTCAGCAGTAAATGCAAAACTGTCGGCTGCCATTGCCACCGTTTCGCCCGACGAGTGGTTTGCTAAACATACATCTGTTTCAGCAGAAGACTTTGCCAAAGAACCACACCGCAATAAATTAAATTTGCTAATGAACAGAACCAATCACCAGAGCACGCATTATGGTCAGCTTATTTATCTGAAACCTAAAAATTAGGAATACCTTTACCCGGTGAAGGTAGTGCGGCGTATTACCCGGCAGACCAATAATGACCCGACAGATGAAAAAGAAGATTGATCACATACTATATGCCCGCGAGAAGAATATCACTGAAGATGAAACCGTTCGGCAATCCCTGCCCCATAAAGACTTTCGATTTGCCAATCCATTTATAGTTATACACCACGTTGGGCCGGTTACCTACCAGCCTGGTCAACATGCAAGAATACACCCGCATCCGCATCGGGGGTTTAGTCCGTATACATTTATGTTACAGGGCGAAGGGTATCACCGTGACAATGCCGGCAATGATGAAATAATAAAAGCAGGCGGGGTGCAATGGATGTTTGCAGGCAGTGGTATCCTGCACAGCGAAGGGCCTACCAATGAATTATTGGAAAAAGGCGGCATACAGGAGCTCATTCAACTTTGGATCAATGTGCCTAAAGCCAATAAATGGGATAAGCCATTTTACCAGGCCGCTACTGCCGAACAGTTACCAAGGGTGATCGATCAGCCGGGTGTGCAGTTCAGACTGGCCAGTGGCGATTATAACGGTCAAACCGGGCCTGTTCAAAACTTTACACCCGTTATCTCCATGATCGGTGAAATAGAGGCTGGCAGGGAAATTGAATTGAATGGCGCACCTGATTACTGGACACTTCTGTACGTAGTAAAAGGAAAGGTGGTGGTAAATGACCAGTCCGTGGAAATGCACCACCTGGTAGTATTTGATAAAGCCGCCGGGGAGATTGTAGTAGCGGCTACCGAAAATGCTCAGCTTTTATTTTTAAGTGCCGAGCCCATTGAAGAACCAATTGCTGCAAAAGATAATTTTGTAATGAACACGGCCGAAGAAATAGAACAGGCCCTGGATGATTATAAAAATGGAAAGTTTGGAAGTTTAAGCTATTAAATAACATTCATATGCAACCTAACATTGGTATCAAACCGGAAAATCTAACCGCTGTAGCACACATTTTAAATGGTTTACTGGCAGATGAATTTTTGCTGTACACCAAAACGCGTAATGCGCACTGGAATGTAGAAGGTCCTGATTTCCACGACAAACACAAATTCTTTGAGGCGCAATATGAGGCGCTGGATGAGATCATGGATTCAGTAGCTGAACGCATTCGTAAACTGGGACATTATGCACCTGGTACGTTGAAAGATTTTTTACAGCTCACTCACCTGACAGAACAAAGCCGCGAAAAAAACGACAGCCTCGGTTTTATTAAAGAATTACTGGCTGATCATGAAACCATCATCGTTTCCATGCGGGAAAACATAGACCGTTTTGCCAATGAGTATAAAGATGCTGGCACCAGCGACTTTATTACAGGGTTGATGGAAGAGCATGAGACAATGGCCTGGATGTTAAGAGCACACTTCCGGTAATCGAACTTAATATGAAATAAAAGAAATTGCCCCCGATCACGGCTCAGCCGGGACCGGGGGCATTCTTTTTTAGGATATTGGATCGCTTATTAATCATAATCAGAGATCCGGACAGCAAACACACAACGGTTATCCGTACCATATTTCACCGTTTCATACTCCGTTAAATTCCACAAATAACCGGTGCTTTGTTCATAGTACAGGTCTTCGGCGCCATGAGGCCAACGGTAGCGAACACCGGCTGCAGCGCCATCATTATACCGCGTAAGACGGGCAGTTGACCCTTCGTAGCTGCTGTTGCCGGTTGTAGACATAAATGTTTTTGTACCGGCGCGGTACACACCCTGAATGCCATTCACATTGGTATTGTCATTATCGATAGGCGTAATTACCTCCGGAGCAGGACTGGTAACTATTTGTCCGGAAGCATTTAAATGAAAACCGAACACTTTGGGAACTGTTGTTTCAGTTGCTTCAATATACTGACCGGTCCAAAGCATGATATCAGAAGCAGTAGCACCGGTGCCTGTTTCAATGCAGGAGAAAGGTGAAGCATTGGTTATCTTGTAATAACCGGTTTGCGGCAGAATGTAGGCATAGTTAAATGCTTTCAAGGTGCCATCTGTTTCCTCGCCACAGCGGGTTTACGTATCATCACCCGCAGCAGATACAAATTTGGTGAGATCAAATACCCGAATGCCCAGTTTGGTATCGGCCACATATACTTTGCTGCCGTAGCAGGCAATGCCGCCGGCGTGAATGGTTACCGGTGCATACGAATCAAGTTGGGTATAGGGGTTGGTTGCTTTATACAACGCACTGTTCAACATATTGGCTTTGTTCTGTACCAACAAAATATGGCGATACGTGATGTTGCTCATGCTGGTGATATCAACCAGGGAAACGCGAACGCCCTTCTGTTGATTATTCACGCCGGCAATATCATCAGGTCCAACACCATACCAGGTGATGAGCAAATAATTTTTAGAACCCCAGGTGAAACCGGTGATCCCCTGTGGGCGCCATTCGGTAGTGCCTTCATCGCCGTCGTTCCATTTAAAACCTTTTACCTGGTTGGCGGCGGGAATGTTAAATCCATAAACGGAAGTGTAGCCGCTGCTGGTGCCTACCCGGTTAAGACTCAATTGATCGGGTGTTTTGTAACCATAAGAAGATAAGGTGTTAACAAAGCTGCTTTCGTCTGTATAGGTAACCGTTACATTGGCGGCTATGGAGTTTTCTACCGGAACCCTGGCCGTGTTGTTGGTGGTTGATTCTTCGGCAGGTGTTGGCTGCGTTTGTTTGGCACAGGCAAACAGCGTTGTTGCTGCCATAGCAGCAATACAATACATATGTATGTTCACAGGATTGTTTTTAGGTTAAATAAATATTGTTGATTAGTTCTGCCATAGATATAGACTCTGCAAGCGAATAGATGGTACTATCGATCATGCTGCTTTATTTTTCAACAAAACGCACCCACGCACGGCAGCTGAACAGACTATTAAGTATATGTGAAGTTTTTGTAAATGAAGGATATATACTAAAAAAGCATAACATAAATAGGGGCGATTGGGAGGTTATTTTAAAAAACTATGCGTAAACGCGAAAGAATTATATTTTTGGCCAATCAATTATGGATCAATAATGCAAAAGACGAAGCAAGGAAATTGAATGCGGTAAGCAAATAAGTTCTCACAAAAATAACGGTGACAAATTATTATTATCTAAAGGTCCTGATGGGTTTATAGTTATTGCAGTTGCATCGATTAAAGAGATAACATTTCAAACGTATTATGACAGTATAGTTAGGTCTTTTGACATTGATGAATTTATAGCTGTTGATATGATCGTGCTGCCGGGTAACCGTTTTGCTGTTGCCGATAAATACAAAGTAGAGGTATATGATCTGACAGATTATCAATCGGCTTTTAAATGCTGGGAGCATGAGGTTGAAAATGAGGTAGTAGCCGTTTTTCCCGGCCCCAACCGTGACCAAATAGGCGTTTTGGAATCAAATGGAAAGATAACTTTGCATAACATCAAGGAATCGGAATAAGATAGGATTCAACTAATTATTACCATTCACCTTAAAACTATTACGCTTGCAATTATCCGAAGAACAAGTACTTGCCCTGGCGCCTGATGAATCCTCCAAAAAGTCAGGAAAAGAATTGTCCGGCCCGGGCAAATGGGTAAGCAAAGGGGTGAACGAGCTGGCGCTTTGGGGCGAATGCCAGGGCAGCGGAAGCAAGCCCTATCAAACCCAGGTTGACCTGGTAAAAATGGCCTTTAAATGCAGCTGTCCCAGCCGCAAATTCCCCTGCAAACATGGTGTAGGACTGTTGCTTCTCTACGTTCGCACAAAAAATGATTTTACCAGTCATGACATGCCCGCCTGGGTATCGGACTGGATCAGCAAACGATCAGAGAAACAGGAAAAGCAGGCAGAAAAAAAGGAGAAGCCGGTTGATGAGGCCGCACAGGCCAAACGCCGCCAGGCCCGCGAACAAAAAGTAAGCGATGGCATTGAAGAATTACTCCAATGGATAAAAGATATCATTCGCAATGGGATCATCAGCATACCTGAAAAAGGGTCCGCCTGGTTCGAAAATATGTCGCGCCGTATGGTTGATGTGCAGGCGCCCGGACTGGCCGGTATGATCCGGAACCTGTCGGAAATAAATTTCTACCGCGATGGCTGGCAAACAGAATTTATAGATCAGTTATTGCGGCTGTACATCATCGCTACGGGATTTAAAAACAATGAAACCCTTCCCGCCTTATTACAACAGGACATTCGTACCTGGATCGGCTTTACGCAAAACCAGGAGGAGTTAAAAGAACAAACCGGGGTTACCGATACCTGGCTGGTGCTGGGCAAACAGGTTACCGAAGAAGAGAATTTAACCATTGAAAGAAACTGGCTGTATGGGATCAATAGCAATCAATATGCGTTGGTCCTGCAATTCCTGATCCGTGGTCAGGGAGCGCAGCTGGCATTAACACCTGGTCTGTTTGTACAGGCCGAACTGGTTTTCTACCCTTCCGTTTCGCCACTAAGGGCCATTGTAAAAAAACAGATCAATACCGAAAAGGTGCAGCAATACAAAGGCTTTATCAACTGGCAACAGGTGGTGGAAGCAGAAACCACGCATGCGAGCGCCTTGCCTTTTCACAGTGAGAGGCCATTTATCGTTGAGCAGGTGCGACCGGTTTTTTATAACCACCAATGGTGGCTGCAGGACAGCAATAATGCGATGATGAAAATTAAGGTGGGATTTAAAAACATCTGGAAGCTGTTGTCATTAAGCGGCGGCGAAGCATTGAATATGGCGGTGGTGGGAAAAGAAAAAGCGTACGAACCCTTTGGGGTATGGTATCAGAACGAGTACAGGATTTTATAAGGGGATTGACACATTAATCAAATTGAGGATATGCGAACCTGGGATCAAATTATTAATACAGCTTTGCTAGGTACAGACAAACGAACGCTTGCCGTCAATGAATTACCGGCTGAACTGGCAGAGTTGGCTGCGCTCATTCAAAATAGTACAACCGATAAAGAAGAACAGTTTTTACAAATAGCCTCGCTGGCTTTTAACTATCGGCAGTGCGGGGTATTGCCCTTGCAAAAAGAAGGGGTAACGGTTTCCCAGGCAGCCATTGAAGAAAAACCATATTGTTCGCCATTGGCCATTCAAACGTTGCGGGATATATTGGAATCGGAAAGCAATTCCTTGTTACAATTCTGGCTACAACTATGCGAGGCAAAAAGCCGGATCGTAACACCTGAGTTGGTGCCCACTTTATTAA
>JAJKIL010000360.1 GCA_021154515.1 Niastella sp.
AGCAAACGGCAAACGGCAAACGGCAAACGGCAAACGGCAAACGGCAAACGGCAAAAAAATGCAACTGCAAATGTAGGATCCTTGAATTTTCAAAGCCGGTATTTGTCGGGTAACTCGAATGGATGTTCGTCAGCCGGCTGGCGGACGGCTCACCCTGATGTAAGCATAAAGGTGAGCCGCCCGCGGACGACCCACCTTTTAAGTATTGTGTTGCTGCGTTTAACCTGCTGCTTTGGGTTTTCAGTTTTCTGCCTTCTGCCTTCTGCCTTCTGCCCCCATCTTCGGCGTTACGCTTTCTTCATCGATAGTAGTAACACCACCGGAGATGGCAAACTTCATGGCTTCGGATGAACTGATGTCGGTTAATAATTTTACCCTGTCGATCTTTACAAAATACAAGCGGCCGGTGAGGGCATACGATTGGGGAATATATACCGCAACAAATTCCTGCAAACCAAACCCATGTACTTCTTCCTGGGTAATAAAACCGATCTGCCATACATCGGTTGTTTCAATACTTACCAGCACTGCTTTATCAAATTTTCTTTTATTACCGGCAAAGGCTTCAAAGAAATCTTTTACCGTAGAGTACAAAAGCTTGATGCCGGGTGTGCGTTCGAGTACTTTATCGAACAGGTCAACCAGCTTGCTGATAACATAGGAGGAGGAAACATACCCTACCAGTATAACGATAAGCGTTACCAGGATAAAACCCAGTCCGGGAATTTTTTTAGGATTGCCGGCGGCATCGGTTCCCAGTACATTGGGGTTGAAATAGCCGATGAGGCTGGGCAGGATGTTATCGATAAAATTAAATAAAGCTGTTACTGCATAAATAGTAATAGCGATAGGCGCTAAAATAATTAGCCCCTGCAGAAAGTACTGTATAACCTTTTTAAATATATGTTGCGAAGATTTCATGTGCTGCCTTGTTTGCTCCCAAAATTAGCCCATTGCCGGTGGCTAATAAAATAAGCTTCTATAAAGTTGTATGTTTTTGGCTGGAAAGCAATCTGTTAGAAATAATACGGCTGGCGCAAATCCTATACCGCTCCATTAATAACGAACAATAGTTCGGAAAGGTATTTGTTATGAACGGCTTAAAATAGCTGTTGGAAACTTTGGTTACGAAAAAAGTTTCCATAGTTTTGTGCGGATTTTATGATACCAGATTTAAATACAAAAGTGCGCATCCGGGATAAAGCGAAGGAACTATTCCTACGGTATGGTATTCGCTCGGTATCCATGGATGATATAGCCAACCAGTTGGGCATGTCGAAAAAGACTATATATCAGTATTTCACCGATAAGAATGAGCTGGTTGATGCAGTTGTGGAAGAAGAAGTGCAGGATATGCAGCACGACTGCATGAAATGCGGCGAAGAGGCGAAGGATGCCATAGAGGAAATATTTTTAACCGTTGACCAGGTAATAGAACAATTAAGCAGTATGAACCCCATGGTATTATACGATATGGAAAAATTCCATATTCGCGCATACCAGCGGTTTATGGAACATAAAAACAAGTTCCTGTTAGAGATCATCAGAAAGAACCTGGAATGGGGTATAAAAGACGGGCTGTATCGCCCCGATGTGAGTGTTGATATAATTTCGAAGTTCAGGTTGGATTCTATGATGATCCCCTTTAACATAGACCTCTACCCGCCCTCCAGGTATAAATTATCTGAGGTTACCAAAGCTATTATTGAACATTATGTATTCGGGGTTGCATCTCTGAAAGGCCATAAACTTATTTTGAAATATCAACAGCATAGAAATAAAAATGCAAAGAACTATGAAACTGAATCCGGCAAGCATTTATAGAATCGCCATGATGCTGGTTTTAACAAGCATCATGCGACCGGCCCTGGCACAGGATAAACACGCACTAACCGTACAACAGGCGGCAGATTATGCAAAAAAGAACAGCATACAGGTTAAAAACCTGTTACTGGATGTTCAGTTGCAAGAGGAAACTAACCGGCAGGTTACTTCCAGCGCCTATCCACAGTTAAGCGGCAGAATGGGTACTACCTATAATCCGAATATCGCCGTACAGTCATTTCCTGACTTCATATCATTGGCCACCTATGGTGTATTGCAAAAAGAAGGTGTGACTGATGGTTCGGGCCGGCCAATTACTGTACCAAATGACATTGGATTATTACGAGCCCAGTTTGGAACCAAATGGATTGCCAACGCCGGTTTTGATCTGAGCCAGATATTGTTCGATGGCCAGGTGTTTGTGGGTTTGCAGGCAAGAGCAACTACCATGGAATGGGCAAGAAAAAATGTAGAAGTAACCGAAGAACTGATAAAGGCAAACGTTTATAAAGTGTACTATCAGCTGGTAGTAAGCAAAACACAAATAGACTTACTCGATGCCAACATTGAACGCCTGCAAAAACTGCAGCACGATACCCGTGAGATGTATAAAAATGGATTTGCCGAAAAACTGGATGTAGATAAAGTAGATGTGCAGATCGCTAACCTGCAAACAGAGAAGAAAAGGGTTGAGAACCAGATTGCCAGCGGTAACCTGGGACTGAAACTGTTGATGGGTATGCCCATGAAAGAGGAACTGGTGCTTACCGATACATTAAGCGACAGTCAGATAAAAAGCGGCATCCTGGAAGCAAGTAGTTATAACTACAACGACAGAAAGGAAATGCAATATGCCGAACTGGGTAGAAAATTGAATGAGTATAATATCAAACGTTATAACCTGAGCCAGATACCAACAGTAAGCCTGTCCGGTTCCTGGTCAAAGAACGCGCAACGTAACGAATTCAATTTCTTTGGTAAAGGAGATTGGTACACGTTCTCCAATATCAGTTTGAACGTTTCAGTACCCATTTTTAAAGGGTTCTACACCAGATCGAAGATCCAGGAGGCAAAGCTTACCCTGAAGAAAACAGAGAACCAGATAGAAAACCTGAAATTATCAATAGATAATGAAGTAGAAACGGCCCGGATAAATTTCAAGACAGCTATCGAGGCGATGGACTATCAAAAGCAGAATATGAAGCTGGCGGAAGATGTGTATGAGCAAACCAAAAAGAAATTTGAATCCGGGTTAGGATCAAATACAGAGATCACTGCAGCTCAAACTGACCTGAAGGCCGCGCAAACCAATTATATAAACGCCTTGTACGATGCCATTGTGGCCAGGGTTGATTTCATGAAAGCCATTGGAAAACTATAATTCAATACTCTATAAAACTCTAAACCAACAAATGTATTCAACGGATAAATTTACCGATATGAAAAGTACGTATAACATCATTGGCACAGTTGCAGTTGTTGTTTTTTTAGCAGCATGTGGTGCTTCTTCAGGAAAGGATAACGGGCTGGCAGAGAAAAAAGCCAAACTGGAAGAATTGAAAAAAGAACAGGGCAAGCTGGAGCAGGAAATTGCCAAACTGGATACGAGTGCAGCCAAAGCTGAAAAGCCCAAACTGGTGGTATTGTCTCCAATAAATAAAACAACTTTTAGCCATTATATTGATCTGCAGGGTAAAATAGACGCCCAAAATATAGCCTGGGTTACACCCCGTAACCAGGGAGGATTAGTACGTGCTGTATATGTAAAACAGGGTGATTATGTGCGTAAAGGCCAGTTGTTATTAAAGCTCGATCCTGGTGTAGTGCGCCAACAGATCGAACAGGCCAATGTGCAGCTAAGCCTGGCCAGAACGGTGTATGAACGTCGTAAGAATTTATGGGACCAAAAGATTGGAACTGAAATAGAACTGCTCAATGCAAAAAGCAATGTAGATAACATTGAAAAGCAAATAGCCCTGTTGAAAGAACAGGAAGGCATGTCGAATGTATACGCAGAATTAAGTGGTATTGCCGACCAGGTGACTATTAAAGTGGGCGAAACATTTTCTGCTGCCGGTGCTACGCAAATGGGTATTCGTATTGTAAATACCGGTGATCTAAAGGTTACTGCCAATGTGCCTGAAGCTTATCAAACCAAAGTAAAAGAAGGGACTAACCTTGCGGTGACCCTGCCTGAGGATAATAACAAGGCCCTCAATACAAAAGTGGCTGTAGTTGGCAATTTGATCGATCCTTCAACCCGGTCATTTTATATCGAAGGAAAAGTACCTGGTAACAGGGGTTTCCGTCCGGGTCAGATAGCCATGGTGCACATCCAGGATTATATTATGCCCAATGCGATCACCATTCCCATCAATACCATTCAAAATGATGAGAAAGGAAAATTTGTAATGGTGGCTTCCACTGAGAACGGTAAGAAAGTGGCCAAGAAAAAACCTGTTACAGTGGGATTGCTGTATGGCGATACGCTGGAGGTTAAAAGCGGCTTGCAACCTGGCGAAGTACTGATCGTGGATGGTTTCCAGGGGTTGTATGATGGCCAGATGATCATCACAGATACTAAATAAGACTTACACACAAAATCATTGTATGAGTGCTTTAGAAAATATTAAAGATAAGTTCAAACACTTCGGGCCCACCACCTGGAGTATAAAGAACAAGACTGCTATTTATCTCGTAATGCTATTCTTTAGTTTGGGGGGGATCTACCAGTTTCTTACCCTGCCTAAAGAACAGTTTCCTGATATTGTTATTCCTACCATATATGTACAAACTATTTATGTAGGTAACTCACCCAAGGATATTGAAAACCTGGTTAGCCGCCCCATTGAAAAACAGATCAAGGGGATCACGGGCGCCAAGATCAATAAAACTACCAGTACTTCAGTGGCCGATTATTCTGCCATTATAGTTGAGTTTGGCACCGACGTAAAAACAGACGTGGCCTTACAGAAGGTAAAGGATGCGGTGGACAAGGCAAAGAAAGACCTGCCTACTGATCTTACCGAAGAACCGGCTGTAATGGAGGTAAGCTTTTCAGAGCAGCCGATCATGTATGTTAACTTAAGTGGTGACTTTGACCTGCCTAGATTGAAAAAGTATGCCGACGACCTGCAGGACAAACTGGAAGAATTACCTCAATTGAACCGTGTTGACCTGGTGGGAGCGCCTGAGCGCGAATTCCAGATCAATGTAGACAATTACAAAATGCGCAGCGCCAATATCACTTTCGATGATATTGCCAATGCCGTTTCCCGTGAGAATATGGATATTTCCGGCGGTTTGCTCGACGTAGGGAGTATGAAGCGGACCCTGCAGTTAAAGGGCCAAATAAAAACCGAGTTCGATTTACAAAAGGTGGTAGTGCGTAATACCAGTGGTTCACCGATCTACCTGAAAGATATTGCAGAAATAAAAGACACTACCAAAGAACGGGAGAGCTATGCGCGCCTCGATGGTAAGCCGGTAATTACCCTGAATATTATCAAACGCGCGGGTGAAAACCTTATTGAAACTTCAGACGATGTAAAGAAGGTGGTTGAGGAAATGCAGAAGAGCCAGTTTCCCAAGAACCTGAACGTGGTATTAACCGGTGATCAAAGTAAAGCATCCCGCACTTCATTCAACGACCTGGTAAATACCATTGTTATTGGTTTCGTGCTGGTGTTGATCATCCTGATGTTCTTCATGGGTGTTACCAATGCCTTCTTTGTGGCGTTGTCGGTACCGTTGAGTATGTTTGTGGCATTTGTATTTTTACCGGCGGCCGACCTGATGATCGGTACACACGTAACCCTCAACTTTATTGTGTTATTCGCTTTGCTGTTTGGTTTGGGTATTATTGTGGATGATGCCATTGTGGTGATAGAAAATACGCACCGCATATTTGTGCAAAGTAAAGGATCCCTTACTTCCGAAAAATCAGCCATGATGGCTGCCGGTGAAGTGTTTGTTCCGGTACTGGCGGGTACTATAACTACGCTGGCGCCCTTCTTCCCCCTGATGTTCTGGCCAGGTATCATTGGTAAATTCATGGTTTACCTGCCTGCCATGCTGATCTTTACATTAACTGCCTCGTTGATAGTGGCCTTCCTGATGAACCCGGTGTTTGCGGTTGACTTTATGAACCATCCTGAAGGAGAAAAAGAACCCAAGTCGGCGATCTTCAGAAAACCTATCTTCTGGGTCACATTAGCAGTAGGTGTATTGCTCGATATAGCAACATATACTTTCCTTGGCAACCTGTTAATTTTAATGGTGTTGCTCATTCTGTTGAACCGTTATGTACTGGATAATCTCATCCATGCATTTCAAAACAGGGCGCTGCCCTGGATCATGGGCCATTATGAAACTGCGTTGCGTTGGGCGCTTAAAGGATGGCGGCCTGTGCATTTATTGTTGAGCACATTTGTTGTGTTGATACTCACGTTTATGTTCTTTGGCGCCAGAAAAGTTCCCGTTGTATTCTTCCCTGTTGGAGATCCCAACCAGATCTATGTGTACCTGAAACTGCCTGTTGGTAGCGACGTGGAATATACCGATTCTATTACCCGCACACTTGAAACAAAAGTTTACCAGGTGCTGGGTATGGAAAATGGTAAAAAGAATCCTGTAGTGGAAAGTGTGATCAGTAACGTTGCTGTTGGGGCCAGCGATCCTACAAGCGGCGATAGAAGTACAAGACCCGAATTGGGACGTATACAGGTATCGTTTGTAGAATTTGAAAAGCGCAAGGGCATTGCTACCAGGCCCTATTTGGATAATATTCGAAATGCGATAAAAGGTATACCCGGGGCTGAAATTTCGGTTGACCAGGAAAAAGGCGGTCCGCCAACAGATCCTCCGATCAATATTGAAGTGGCCAGTGAGGATTTTGATGACCTGATCAAAACAGCCGTTTCATTAAAGAATTACCTGGATTCTATTCAGATACCTGGGGTAGAAGAGTTGAAAATGGACGTAGACCTTACCAATCCTGAGATCAGCTTTACAGTAGATCGTGAAAGAGCATTGATAGAAGGTGTTTCAACTGCACAGATAGGACAGGAAATAAGGACAGCTGTATTCGGGCGCGAAGTATCGAAGGTGAAGGATGGTGACGATGAATACAAGATCCAGCTGCGTAACCTGGAAGGCCAACGTAAAAACCTGGCCGACCTGCTGAACATGAACATCACTTTTCGGGATATGGCCAGTGGTCAGGTTAAGCATGTGCCCATTAGTTCGTTGGTTAAAGTAGATTATACCAGTACGCTGGGAAGCGTAAAACGTAAAAACCAGAAACGGGTAATTACCCTGCGGTCAAATGTTTTGATGAACATCACCACGCCAACCGCGGTAAACGAGGTAATAGCCAAGAATATCGAGAACTTTAAGCAGAAGCCTGATGGTGTAACCATTAAACAAACCGGTGAAGGTGAACAACAAAAAGAAACCGGAAACTTCCTGACAATGGCATTGGTGATTGCGCTGGCGATCATTCTGATTACCCTGGTTATTCAGTTCAACTCTGTGAGCAAACCGGTAATCATTTTAACCGAGATCATCTTCAGTGTGATTGGGGTGTTGTTAGGTTTCGCCATTACAAAAATGGAAGTGTCGGTACTTATGACCGGTTTAGGTATTGTGGGATTGGCAGGTATAGTGGTGAAGAATGGTATCCTGGTTATTGAGTTCACCGATGAGTTAAGAATGCGCGGCATGAAAACCAGAGAGGCATTGATCCAGGCCGGTAAAACCCGCATCATTCCGGTATTGTTAACCGCTATGGCCGCCATACTTGGTTTAATACCGCTGGCTGTAGGTTTCAATATTAACTTCGTAACATTATTCTCAGAGTTGAACCCGCATATCTTCTTTGGTGGGGATAATGCTGTCTTCTGGAAGCCATTGTAATGGACCATCATCTTTGGTTTGGCGTTCGCCTTCTTTATGACGTTGCTGATACTGCCAGCCATGTACCTGATAGCTGAGCGTTTAAGAAGACCAATGCGTAACATGTATGGCGGTAAATGGATCTCGTTTATGGGAATTCCGCCATTGACCTTAGTGTTTATTCCATTGATGCTTGTTACCATGGGTGTGCAGCGTTATAAAGTAAGACGCAGAAGAAGAAAGCTGGCTGGTAAGAAAGAAAAAGTGAATGAAGCGTTTATTGGAAGCTGGTTCTAAATTGTGAAACGGCAAACGCGAAATCAAAATAAAACGAGCCCTCCGCCAATTGGCAGAGGGCTCGTTCATTTAAGATCATTAAAATCCTTTCTTGGTTTCTTCACCAACTGGCTTACCATCGGTATTCAACTCTACAATTTCATAACCACTTTTTTGTAAGCCGGGTAGAATACGCATTTTGTCGCCCACCAGCACGATATTCATTTTCTCGGGATGAATGTATTTTTTAGCAAGGGCATCAATTTCAGGCTTGGTGATGTTTTTCAGGATCCTGTTCTGCTGGTCAACATAATCGGCGGGTAAATTATACTCCAGCATGCGTTGAATAAAACCGGCCTTTTGCATGCCTGTTTCATAACGCAAAGCATCGCGTTGCCCGATGGCGTTCTTCATAAATGTCAACTCTTCATCCCTGATGCCTTCTGCGTTATAGGCTTTCAGTTCTTTCATTACTTCAGTTAATGCACTATCGGTAGCATCGGCTTTAATGCCTGAGCTGAAGGTGAAATCACCTGTATATTCATCGCCATTGAAATTGGTGCGGGCGCCGTAGGTCCAGCCTTTTTCTTCGCGCAGGTTTATGTTTACGCGGCCATTAAAACCACCGCCCAGGGCAAAGTTCATCAGGCCTGCTTTATAATATTCACCGGTAGCATCATACTTTAAACCGGTTACATTGCCTATTCTGAATTCTGTTTGGGCAGCCCGGGGAATATTCACCAGGTATATTTTTGATTTATCCACCTCTTTGGGTTTAGCCGCAATAGCAGGCAACTCAATTGTTTTATTCGGCAGCTTGTTCAGGAAGGCCAGTTTGGGCAGTATTTCATTTTGCGTGATATCACCTACCAGCACCACTTTTGTATTGGTGGCTGTTATGTAGTTTTTATAATAATCCTCCACATCTTTTAAGGTAATGTTCTTAATAGTGCTTTCGGTGCCATACTCATTCATTCCCAGAATATGATCGGGTCCATAATCTACCATCGCCATTACATCATCAGCTACTGCTGCGGGCCGGGTTTTTGCCTGTTTAAGGCTTTCCAGCGTTTGATGTTGAATGCGATCGAATGTTGCCTCGGTGAATTTGGGATTGAACAGGCGTTCCTGCAGCAGGGCCAGTGTTTTATCAATGTTCTTTTTAAGCGTTTCTACCGTAAAAACAAGTGCGTCGCGGCTGCTGGTAACCTCAATAATACTGCCCAGTTTATCCAGCTCTATGGTCATTTGTTCGGTAGTGTAGTTTTTGGTGTCTTCATTCATCATATCGGCAAACAGGCTGGCCAGTCCTACTTTAGCTGTGTCCTTTGCCTGTAATAAATGGCCGCCTGGTATAGAGATGATGAGGGTTACCGAGGGGATCTCCTTGTTTTCCGCCCCAATAAATTTGATCTTGTTGGGAAGGTCTTTCCGCCAGAAGGCCGGCACTTTTACAACCGGGTTAGGTCCGTTGCCGGGGTGAGCGGCGCGATCGAAATTATCGGTTGCCTTTGTATATTTTAAACTGGCATAACCATAATCGGGCGCATTATAGTGGCTTTTGTCAATTTCGTAATTGTCCGGGCCTGCAATAACATTTTCCTGCCCCTTGGGTAATACACTTAATACAACGGCATGTTTTCCTTTTATATACTGGTTGTATACGCGCATTACATCTTCTTTGGTAACGGCATTGTTCATTTTCACCAGCGTGCCTATCATATTAGGGTTGCCGGTCAAAGTTTGAAAAGCAGCCAGCT
>JAJKIL010000361.1 GCA_021154515.1 Niastella sp.
GAAAATGGAAGAACAATAGCCAAAGATTGAGTATCGAAAGCTATATCACCATGATCCAGCAAGGGAAATGCCCCTGTTGTACGGAAGCACTAAAGATCAACCAGAACTGGTGTTTAAGTCTGAAAAAGAAAGCCTCCCTGGGAGGAGAATACAAATTAGACAATATTGATGTCGTCCATGATAAGTGTTATGGACAATGGCAAACCCAAAGAGCTTCACAAGTGAAACCGGCCACCCCAATAAAGGGTGGTTTACAACGGGCTTGAGCCGGATGAGGTGAAAATCTCATGTCCGGTTCTTAGGGGGCGAAAGGGTGGTAACATTCTTAGCTACCCGATATTCGAACTTCATAATCCCAGTATTAATTTCCAGCCAATAAAGACAGAAAGTGTACTCTTATCTGAATTCTCTAGTCACCTCAATCACCCCAACAATATTGTCATTAAACTCCTCCAGCTCTTCGGCCGGTACCCATAATTCATTGTGTATTTCGCCACCTACATTCTGGATCTCGAATTTGCTTACATAGTCGGTCTTTACTGCAAATTTGGTTACAAAGCCGGAACCTGATGCGGGTACATTCCAATCTCTGGCGATTTGAATGGCATATTCTTCATTCATCACCGGGTAAAAGATCGGTTGCTCGGGAAGGCGGGGCGGAAATCTTTTCCATGCTGACTGTTCTATTAAAACCAGTTCCTGTGGTCCAACCGGTCGGTAGAGTATTGTTGTTTCCATTGGATAATTATTTTATCTTAATCGTATGCGCCAACCCTTTAAAGGCAGCCAGGTTCTCATCGAAGTTGGTTTTGGCAACGCCCTGCATGCTGATAACATTATCGCCATTGGCAATTACACACTGGTACATGATGCTGGGCTTTCCATGCATTTGTCCATGCACTTCTGCTTCATAGGCATCATAGCCATTGATCTTTTCCGATGAACCGTTTTTTATCGTTGTATTGGTGAGCCCGTATCCTTCCAGTTTGCTTAACATCATATCGCCCACATTTTTGGCCGACATCCCTTTTTCAACAGGCATTTGCGTTAGTACCAAAAAAGGCGCATCCGGGTCATCTTTATTATCCTGTCCATTGATCGTATACACATACATATTGGTGGTGTAATGGAAGAATTTGAATGTTGACCGGCTGTCATCGATGGAAAATGCTGCTGATGCAAATGGGTCTATCTTATAGTTCTTGTCGTAATAGATCGTGTTCAGCGCGCTCAGGATCTCTTTTCCTGTGGTGGCATCTGTTTCAGGATAAACACCCATCACCATCGTGGAGAAGGTGGTATCGCCAAACACCAGCCAGTACATTCTGGCATTGGCATCTCCCTGCAGAGAAACATATTTAGCCGGATACCCATTTACTTTTATCTCCTGAAAATCGAATGTTTTTATTCCGCGCTGGTCAAACCCGGCTTTATTAAAGTTGGCTGCATTGGTATAATAGTTTCCACCCACCAGATCGGTGACTGTGATGGCTGCGTTGCCACTTTTTTGCAGTCCGGCCGGCGACTGGGAAAGCGTAAAACTGGCTGGGGGAATAATATACAACCGGGTGCCGGGAATATTGACGTGCTGGTTTGTTTTATTGTTCTGTATGTTGGGGTTGATCTTGCCGGTGGGTGCTGGTTTTTGTTTACAGGCTACCAGGAAGACCATAAAAACAGAAAGCAATATTTTATACATACTTATGAATTGGCCCCAATGTTACGCCATTCGATTTAAATGTTCGTTTTTCTCCAGATTTTTTCTTTGGGCGTCCATTGGGTGTATTGAGGCGCCACCTTTGAGAATCGCAGGCTTTCTTTTGAGCCTAAGATAAGAAAACCGAGTTTTTCCAGGCTGCTGTCGAACAGGTTAAATACTTTATCCTGCAATGTTCTGTCAAAATAAATAAGCACGTTCCGACAGAGGATGAGCTGAAACTCATTAAACGACCGGTCTGATGCCAGGTTGTGTGTGGCCACTACCATTTTTTCCTTTAACCGGTCGTGGAATTTAGCCCATTCGTACTTGGCGGTATAGTAATCTGAAAAGTCTTTTTTACCGCCACTGGCAATGTAATTTTCGGAATATTGTTTCATTTGCGACAAGGGGAAAATACCCCGCCTGATATTTTCTATTACAGTGGGGTTCAGGTCGGTTGCGTATAGCCGCGATTTATGCAACAGGTTTGCTTCTTCCAATAATATAGCCATTGAATACACTTCTTCCCCGGTTGAACAGCCGGCATGCCAGATGCGAATGAACGGATTGGTGGCCAACACAGGCAGTATCTGTTCCCTGATAGTTTTAAACAGCGAGGGGTCCCGGAACATTTCCGTTACGTTCACGGTTAGCTCCTGCACTATGTGGTTGCAATAGGCGGCATCGTTCTTTACTTTATACAACAGTTCTGCAAAGCTGGGAAAACGGTCTATGACCATTACCCGGTTCACCCTTCTTTTAAAAGAGGCCCGGGCATAATTGCTGAAATCGTACCCATACTTTTCAAACAATTCAGTTATCAGCAGATCCAGCTCATCCTCCTTGATCATACTATTTTTTGTTTAATGATACAACCACACGCGTAACAGGGAGATCAACTGGTCAACATCAACGGGTTTGGTAATATAATCGGAAGCGCCTGCTGCAATGCATTTTTCCCTGTCGCCAGTCATGGCTTTGGCCGTAACGGCAATCACCGGCAGGTTGCGGTATTGCGGCATTTTTCGAAGGAGTTTGGTGGTTTCATAACCGTCCAGTTCAGGCATCATCATATCCATTAACACCATGTCTATTTTTATACCACCTTCCAGTTGCTTCAACGCTTCTTTGCCATCGATGGCGGAGATCACCTGCATGCCATAACTTTCCAGCGATTTTGACAACGAGAAAATGTTGCGCACGTCATCATCTACCACCAGCACCGTTTTCCCTTTCAGTACTTCGCCGGTTTCCACCTTGCGGTTACGCCGGTAGGTGCGGGCATCCTGCTGGTTTTCTTCTACCAGGTGCAGGAACAACGACACTTCATCGAGAATGCGCTGGTAGGAGTGGGCTGTTTTTACAACGATGGAGTCGGCGTATTGCTTGATCTTTACTTCTTCGCTTTGCGACAGGTTTTTACCGGTGAACACGATGATGGGCACGTCTTCGAGCCCCTTTGTTTTTTTTACTTCATCCAGCGTGTCGTACGAGCGTTGGGCGGGTATACCCATATCGAGTATCACGCAATCTATTTCTTTTTGCGTGAGTGATCTTATACCATCTTCTACCGTGTTCTCAATTTCTGAGGCTACATTGTAATTGCTGAGAAAGTACGCCAGTGCTTTGGCGTGTTGCGTGTTTTCTTCAACGATCAACACTTTCTTGGGATGGCGGTTCAGGGCATGCTCGATCTTCGAGAACATTTCACCCAGTTTTTCAAAGGCAACAGGTTTGTTGATGAAATCAACCGCGCCTTTCGACAGGCTCTGGGTTTTCATCTGGTAGGCCGACATAATATGCACCGGGATGTGCCGGGTGCTGTTGTCTGCTTTCAGTTCATCCATCACCTGCCAGCCACTCATGACCGGTAATTGCAGGTCGAGTAAAATGCCCAATGGCAGATATTGTTTAGCCAGCGTAATGCCCTCATCGCCCCGAACGGCCACCATGCCTTTGTAGCCCTTGGCGCGGGTGTAATCGAGCAGCGAACGGGCAAATGCCGTATCATCTTCAATGATCAGGATCGTTTTATCACCGGCGGTTACTTCCGCACGGTCATCGTCAACCGGTGAGGGAATAATCGGTGAAATGTATTGGTATTCTTCCGTGGTGGCCGGTTTTTCTATTGGTTCCATGTGCACAGGACCGGTAACCGGAAAGGGCGTTTTTGACGTTCCCGCATGTTGAGTCACCGGCAGCACCAGGGTAAATTCACTGCCATCACCTTCCTCGCTGGTCACTGTGATCTCCCCATTCAGCAAATGGGCTAATTTCTGGCTGATGCTTAATCCCAGCCCGGTGCCGCCAAACTGCCGGCGGGTACTGCCATCTGCCTGTTGAAAGGCGTCAAAGATGATCGCTTGTTTATCTTTTGAAATGCCAATGCCGGTATCTTTTACCGAAAAACTGCATTCGTTTCCTTTCTTTGTTATACGCAGGATTACCGAACCTTTTTTGGTGAACTTGATGGCGTTTGAGATCAGGTTGCGTAGGATCTGGTTTAGCCGCAACCGGTCTGTTTCCATTGTAAGCGGGCAATCGCTTTCCTGTTCAACGGTAAAAGCAATATGTTTTTCATGGGCCAGCGGCGAAAACAGGTCCTGCAATTCATTCACAAGGTCATTGATGCGAACATCGGTATATTCCAGATCCATTTTACCGGCCTCGATCTTTGACAGGTCAAGGATCTCATCGATCAATGTCAACAGGCCCTGCCCGGATGTTTGTATTACATGGGCATATTCTATCTGTTCCTTTGTTAAATTATTCGTGTGGTTTTCGTTGAGCAAACGCGACAATAACAAAATGGAATTAAGCGGCGTGCGCAGTTCGTGCGACATATTAGCCAAAAACTCCGATTTGTATTTGGTGCTCAGGGTCAGTTCTTCGGCCCGGGCCTGTATTACCAGGTTCCGCTCAACGATCATTTCGTTTTTCTCTTCCAGCAAAAGGCTGCGCTCTTCCAGCTCCTGGTTGGCATGTTGCAGTTCTTCTTGCTGTACCCGTAATTCCTCTTCACTAGTTTGAAGTCGTTCTGCCTGCGCTTCCAGTTCGGCATTGATGTTTTCCAGCTCGGTATGTTGCGCCTGTAATTCTTCTGATTGCGCCTGGGTTTCTGCCAGCAGGTCCTGTAAGCGTTGATGGTCGCGGGCGCTGTGCACAGCCAGTCCGATATTATAACCGGCTTCGCGCATAAAATCGAGCATCACTGGGGAATATGACTGCAGGGAAGTAATTTCCAGTACACCCTTTAACCGGCTTTCATAAAAAATTGGAATAGCCAGTATAGAGGATGGTTTTATAGAACCGCCTGTAAAGTCGATGGTGACCTGGGTTTCGGGAATGTTTTCCAGGTGAACGGGTTGTCCGGACTGGGCGCAACGGCCCGCTATGCCTTCACCATACTGAATGTCGGCTTTGGCGGCTTTATTACCGATGGCAACCCCAGCTGCCAGTTGTATACTATCTTCATCTGTGCGCAGGTAAAAAGCGCCCTGGGCGGAACCGGTATAGTTGGTTATAAACTCAATTACATCGTAGGTAAGGAGCTCCAGTTCTTTTTTACCGATCATGATCTCGTTCAACTGCGCGATACCCGTTTGCAGCCATTGCTGGTCTTTCAGCTTAGTAAAGGAAATATGCAGCGCTTCCGTCATTTTATTTAATGCCCCGGCAATGCTGGCGAGGGCATCGTTGCCGGTATCTGCTATCTGCATAGTATAATTGCCATTCGAGACCTCTGTGGCTACGTCCTCGATCAGCTCAAGCCTTCTCGAAATTTGTTCGTCCCTTTCCTGTAATTCAAGTTGCAGGGCCGCCCGTTTCTGATAATCATTCAACACACGTACAAAGGAAATAATGGTAACCAGGATGCCCAGCACACAGGCTACTATAATAAGGGTAGGGGTGCTGGCAGCAAACCGGTCCATGGTATGCGCTCTTATTTTCAACAGCGATCCTTCTCGATCCCGCATGCGGGCGACGATTGTGCGTAGGCTATCCGTTTGCCCTTTTCCAATGATCAACAGGCTGTCGGGAATAAGCTCTCCGTTACGCTTCTTTTGTATCAGATCATTCGGGTTGCTCAGCGGGGCATTGACTTGTGTCCGCAGCAGGTCGCGATCCTGTTGTTGGGGGATGTTGTCAGCCGTAAGGGTTTTTAGATCACTTAACAGGTTGTTGGCTTTTTCCCTGGAGCCATTAAATGGTGCCAAAAATTCTTCCCGGCTTGTTATCAGGTAGCCACGTTCTGCGCTTTCGGCATCTGCCATCACCGCGATCAATCCATCTACTTTTCTGCCTACTTCATTTGAATGATTCACCCATTCGGCACTGTTCAATAAGTTGTTGATGCTTACATACGACGCTACGGCGCTTATGATAAGCAGTAACAAAGAAATGCCATAACCAATGATGAGGTTGCGTTTGAATGCATTCATCTTAATAAACTGTTTTATAAATTAAATCGTTAATGTGCGTTGTTGCTTTGTTTAAGCGGAAGTACAATGGTAAATGTGGCGCCTTCCCCTTCATGACTTTTTACGCCTATAAGCCCGTTGTGCTTTTCAACTATCTTTTTTACAATGGCCAGTCCAATACCCGTTCCCTCATATTGCGTTCGGCTGTGTAACCGTTGAAAGATCACAAATATTTTATCGATATACGATTCATCGAGCCCAATACCATTGTCACTGACGTGGATGCGTACATATTTGCCGGTTTTAACGGGTTCGGCATCCAGCGACAGTTCATCAACCTGTCCGCTGTATATCTTTATTTGCGGTTGTATAGTTGTTTTAGAAAACTTCAGGGCATTACTCAACAGGTTCTGGAACAGTTGCCGCATTTGTGAGGCGATGGCCTCCACCTGGGGAAGTGTGGTTAC
>JAJKIL010000362.1 GCA_021154515.1 Niastella sp.
CGGTTTATCGAGGATGGCTCCTACCTGCGCATCCAGAATATAACGCTGGGTTACAACTTTACGGCGTTAATGCACCGCCACCTGAAAGCCATTTCAAGGATCAGGGCGTATGTTTCTATCCAGAACCTGCACACGTTCACGCACTATTCAGGTTACGATCCTGAAGTGGGGCCGGTAAATGGAAATGTATTCCTGAACGGAATCGACCTGGGCCGTTACCCGGTTCCACGAACAATTACCGGCGGTATAAACGTTGAGTTTTAAATATCCTGAACTAGTCAAAATAGTATAACGATGAAGCCAAATTGTAAAAATATTATAGGTGTACTGGGAATAACCCTGGCAGTATCGGCTATGGTTGCCTGTAAAAAATCTTTCTTCGACGGAACACCGAAAGGGCAATATACCACGACTACTTATTTTAAAACGCCTGCAGAAGTGCAGGCTGCCACTGCGTCCATGTATGGCGCGGCCTGGTTTAATTTTAACTGTACTTACAGTATGAGCATTGGCGATGTGTACTCCGGCAACTCCACCGGCGATGCCAATGCCGCCATGGTGCAGTTCCAGAACATGAATGTAACGCAGTCAAACGAGTACCTGTACAAGGGATGGGCATCGCTGTACAGTGTGGTAGGGCAGGCCAATGGCATTATGATGAACCTGGCCAATAATCCCAATGCAGTGAGTCTTGATGCCGCCACTGTTAATACCGCTATGGGTGAATGTTATTTCATGCGGGCAGCCGCCTATTTTTACCTGGTAAGAAATTATGGCGCGGTACCCATTGTAACAGATACCAACAATTTTATGGGGAATTACCAGTTGCCCCGGCATATCGTATCGGATGTTTACAAATTCATCATCAACGATCTTAAGCAGGCGGAGACTAAACTACCCGCCAAAGGCGCTGCACCCGGCCGCGTATCTGCAGGCGCCGCCAAAGCTTTGCTGGCAAAGGTATACCTCACCATAGATGATTTTGCCAATGCCAAAGCCAGGGCCTGGGAGTTGATCAGCAATGAAAGTACCTATGGGTATGGGTTAATGGATAAATTTGAAGACCTGTTCTATACCCGTAACAACAATAACAAGGAATCTATATGGGCCCTGCAATGGACAGCCAGTGGCGCCGACGGCGCCTACGGCACCGGCAATGTTACCCAGGCGTATTGCGCTCCTTACGGCCAGGAACTCACGGGTTCAACTGACGGATGGGGCAGCTTTAAACCCAGCATCGATCTGCAACGCGATTCCATTGCAGGTGATCTGCGCAGAAAGCCCACCTATATGCGCGCCAATGATTACTACCCCGAACTATTGCAGATAAGAGGCGGCTATACTTATCCCTCCTGTAAATCAAAAACCGGCGCCAATGTAAAAAAGTACGTGGTAGGTAATTATGAAGATAATGCAGCCACCGGCGGCGCCTATGGTATGTCAACCGGTATTAACACGTATATGATCCGCTATGCCGATGTATTGCTCACGTATGTAGAAGCGGTTATGGGTAACAGCACCTCAACCAATGATCCCATCGCCATTGCCCAGTTTTTACGGGTAAGAACCCGTGCCGGTTTAGGCGGTATTCCGGTAAATAACATTACAGCCGATGACCTGTTGCGGGAAAGAAGACTGGAGTTTGCCTTTGAAGGCCAGTACTGGTACGATATCCTTCGCCTGCCCCAGGATAAAGCTTTACAAAGACTAAGCAAAACAGAAAGAGGCATGTTCGAGGGCTGGTGTGGCGATGGCGCCGTTGTTTCCAATAAAATATCGGTTACAGCCAACATGCTGTTGTTTCCGGTACCCCAATCGGAAATAGACATCGATCCCAAACTGTCAGAAGTACCGGTACCTTATTATTAAACACAAATCTGGCCAACAAATGAACAAACATATTTTACGTTGTACAGTGATTTGTATACTGGCAACTACATTATATACAGCTTGTAAAAAAGACGACGACATCCCCACGCCCGGTAATTTATCGGTAACCCCTGCCAAGGCATTGCCAGAAACCATTATCACTATCTCGGGGAGCGATATGCAGGACATAGTTTCTATAAAATTCGATACTGCCACTGCTTCGTTCAGTTCGGTGTTCAATACCGGGTCGGCTATTTTTACCAATGTGCCAACCAACGCTAAATACGGTCCACAGCAGATCACTATTACCAACCGGGAGGGAAAAACCGCTACCGTTGATTTTTCTGTACTGCAACCAGCCCCGGTGATCAATGGGTTTAACCCGGGTAACGTGCCTGTAGGCGATACGGTAACCATCACCGGAAGCATGTTCACCAATATCAATGGCGTATATATCGGCAATGTAAAAGCAATCATAGTAGATTCATCGAGCCGTACGCGGTTAAAAATAAAAGTACCCGCGGGCGCTGCTTCCGGGTTACTTTCCATAGTAACCTGGGGTGGTACCACGTACAGTACAGGAGCCATTACCATAGGGGAGCGGGCATACCTGATCTCAGATTTTGATGGCGGCGGGCTGGCTGCCGATGGCAACTCCTGGTACGCTTACGGCGATATGGATTCGAAAACCGTTACCAATGTCAATCCGGCCCCTAAATCAGGAAACTTTTTAAAAGCGGTCTGTAAACAACCGGCAACAACTTCCTATGCAGGCGTTTCAACATTTGCCCTTAGCACTGCCAACCAAACATTTGGCATGACGTCTGCTACAGCCGGCACCACCTTAAAGTTTGATGTTAACAACAATGGTAAAACGGCTACCATACTGCAGGTAATTGTGCAGGAAACCACTACCGATGCCAATGCTACCAATTTTGCCCTGAGCGTGCCTGTTAATGGCACTGGCTGGAACACCATAGCCATTCCTTTAACCCAGTTGCTAAATAACTATGGCGGTGGTACGCTGACGCCGGATCCTGCAAAGATCACTAAAGTGAAGTTCCATTTTCAGAACTATAACACCAACCCGATGGAAGCGAATATTGACAATGTGCGGTTTGCTTATTAGAATAACAACAAAACGATCTGTAAATGACATTCAATAATATATTATGGCCTGGCCTGTTGGCGCTTGTTTGCATAACCGGCTGCCAGAAAAAGGTAAACAACGATCCGGATACCATTCACCCCGATCTGGATCTGACACTAAAAGACGCAGCCACGTTTCCTTTGGGCGTTGGCGTTGATTATACTGCCTTCATGGCCGGTGGCAATTATACCACTCTTGTAAAATCTCAGTTCGACAATGCCACTCCCGGTTATGTAATGAAACATGGAGCCATTATCCAGGGCAACGGTTCTTATAACTTTACCAATGCAGATGCATTTGTGAATAGTGTTACAGGGGCCGGGATGAGCGTATACGGACATACCCTATGCTGGTTTCAAAATAACAATGGAAATTATTTGCGGGCTTTACTGGCGCAGGGCGGCACGGGAGCGCCCAACAATCCCAGCCTCATTCTAAACGGTGGTTTTGAAGCAGCAGGCAGCGGGGTAACCTTTCTCAACTGGAGTGTCTGGAATGGCGGTTCTGTCGTAAGTGCGGGTACGGGCGCAGGGGAAATGTACGAGGGCGCACGCTCACTAAAAGCTGCGCCGGCAGTAGCTGGTAATCCCTGGGATGTACAGGTAGTAAGTGACGACATTGCCATGACATCCGGCACCTCTTACAAAGTACGGTTTTATGCAAAAGCGGCTGCTGCAGGTGGGAAATTCAGGTTAAGCAACAATGGTGGTTCTGCTCAATATTCAGCTGATTATGCCCCCACTACCAGTTGGGCGCCTTATGAGTGGACGTTCTCTTCGAATAACGCCACCAAAAAGATCGTATTCGACATGGGATCTACACCCAATACCTATTACATAGACAGTATAAGCGTTACGCTCGCTAATCCACCGGCCTCTGCAGCTGGTTTTGCCGAACAACAACTGCGGATTGATACAACCCTTCAGCACTTTATTACCAGCATGGTTACCCGGTATAAAGACAGGGTACATGCCTGGGATGTGATCAACGAACCCTTTGACGACAATGGTGTGTTGAGAAGCGGTACCAGCGCCAGCGATGCTTTCTATTGGGGCGATTACCTGGGGGACAGGGACGCTGCCAAAAAAATGCTTACAAACGGGGATAGTATGATTGCAAAAGCTTTCCGGTATGCGCATGCCGCCGACCCCACCGCTAAATTATTTTTGAACGATTATGCCCATGAGACCAATACCACCAAAATGGATAGCCTCATTGCGCTTATCACGAGGTTAAAAGCAAAAGGTGTTCCTATTGATGGGGTAGGATTGCAAATGCACATGACCTACCTGGTGTCGAACACCGCCATTGACAATGCATTAATGAAAATGGCACGGCTGGGTTTGCTGGTAAAGATCTCCGAACTGGATATCAGCGTAAACCTGGGCGATCAGCAGAACCCGCAAACGGCCAATTTTGTATTGTCGCCCACCATGCTGCCGCAACAGGCCGCCAAATTCAGGTATGTGGTGGAATCGTATCTGCGCAATGTGCCCGGGGCCCAACGCTATGGGATAACCATCTGGGGTGTAGGCGATGGCGACTCCTGGTTACGCAACCGCATGCCCTACCATCTTAAAGATTATCCCTTGTTGTGGGATGATAATTATAATAAAAAAGATGCCTATAACGAGTTCCTGACGGGATTGCAGTTGAAATAAGAAATAAGAGGTAGGAAGTAGGAAGTAAGAAAAGTCTGAAATTCCGGATTTCAGACTTTAATCAGATTGCTGAACATTAGCGAACATCTTACCTCCTACTTCTTACATCCTACATCCTACTTCCTGCATCTTTTGTATATTTGATAAGCATCACCTCAAAGGTGATCTTACTTTCAAATAACGATGCACCCATGGCAACCAAATCGCTTCTTCCGGCAATTACTTTCCTTTTCATATGCTGTTTAAATACTATAGGGCAAACAGCTAAGGTCAATAACCCCATCTTAGCCGGTTTTTACCCCGATCCTTCCATTTGCCGGGCGGGCAACGATTACTACCTGGTCAATTCTACTTTTGCCTATTATCCCGGGTTACCCATCTTTCACAGTACCGATCTGGCCAATTGGGAACAAATTGGTTTTGCCATGGACCGGCCCGAACAATTGAACCTGGATAATACACACGTATCGGGCGGGTTGTTTGCGCCCACCATCCGTTTTTTTAAAGGAACCTTCTATATAACCTGTACCAATACGAGCCATGGCGGCAATTTTATTATTACTGCCAAAAATCCCAAAGGCCCCTGGAGCAACCCTGTCTTCTTACCTAATGTAAAAGGCATTGACCCCTCTTTGTTCTTTGATGATAACGGCAAAGTCTATATTACTTACAACAGCGATGCGCCCGATAACAAACCTCAATACGATGGTCACAGAACGATCAGGATGTATGAACTGGACCTGACCACTCTGCAAACAAAAGGGGAGGAGATCACACTTGTAAACGGCGGAACGGATATTTCGCAAAAACCGGTCTGGATTGAAGGGCCGCACATTTTCAAATACAACAAGATGTATTATTTAATGTGTGCAGAAGGTGGAACCGCGTACAATCATTCGGAAGTGATCTTTAAAAGTAAAAAGGCAGAAGGGCCCTATGAACCCTATGCTGGCAATCCCATTCTTACCCAGCGTCAGCTAAACGTAAACAGAAAGCGACCAGTTACCTCAACCGGCCATGCCGACCTGGTAACAGCACCCGATGGCAGCTGGTATGCCGTGTTCCTGGGTTGCCGCCCTTATACCGACGATCAATACAATACCGGCCGGGAAACTTTTATGGCGCCTGTTAAATGGAAAGAAGACTGGCCAATTATTCTGCCGGCTAATGAAACGGTGCCTGATAAAGTAACCATTCCCGGCGCCACTGCTAAAAATCCCTTGCCATTCAGCAGCGATTTTCAATTCACGGACAATTTTAAAAGCACTGTTTTAAATAATCGCTACCAGTTCCTGCGAACCGTGCGTGAACCCTGGTACCAGATCAACAGTCTTACGGGAACGCTCACCATACAACTAAAACCCACTACCTGTGCCGATAAAGCCAATCCGGCATTCATTGGTTTCCGGCAATCGCATCAGCGGGGCTATGCGTCCACGGCGCTTACCTTTACACCTGCCAGTTCGCAGGAGAAAGCCGGGTTAATGGTGTTTCAAAATGAAAATTTTTATTACTACCTCTGTCAGTCGGTCGACAATAACCAACCCGTATTGCAATTGTATCGGGGACCAGGCAAAAATGGCGGAGATCCCTTACTGCTGAGTACGTTGAAAATTAAAACAAACAACCAGCAGCCGCTTCAGTTAAAAATTCAAACCAACGGCAATGCCTATTCCTTTTATTATGCAGAAAAAGGCAGCAAAACCTGGCAAACATTTAAAGAGGGCCTCGATGCCGGTTTCCTGAGCACCCACACCGCCGGTGGCTTTGTAGGTTGTATGTATGCGATGTATGCCACCTCAAGCGGAGCGCCCACCACCAACAGCGCCGTGTTCAGCTATTTTGAAAGCAAGGGCAATGATGATTAGTGTATCATGTTCCTGACCAGAATCAGTAAAACTACGGACGAAATAATTCCGCATAGTTAGTAGCTTTAGATCAATAGGCAATTGCCTATTGCCCCGTCCCTATTCAAACAGCAACATGGTTAACCGAAAAACCAATTAAACAAGCTGTATGATTCAATTCGACAAAGGCCCCAACACATCCTTCGCCAATCATTTTGCGGCCTTGCCCGATTATGGCGCTATAAAAGAAAATTTCTGGTACGACTGGGGCCCGGTGTTTTACCGCGGCCGGCTCGATGGGAGCGCCAAAGTCATCTGCGTGGCCTCAGATCCCGGCCCCACAGAACGCATTGCCTGCCGAACCCTGGTAGGCAATGCCGGACAACGGGTACAGGGCTTTCTAAACAAAATATGACTAACCCAATCGTACGTTTGTGTAAATGGCTGGGCCTATGCCTTGTTTCCCAGTCACCTCGACGATGGGTTAAAACTACTCACACAACCCGACCTGTTAGCCTGGCGCAATAAACTGTTCAACATGCTTAAAAAGCCATCGTTACAGGCAATAGTGGCTTTTGGTGCAGTGGCACAAAAAGCAGTGCAGTTATGGGATACCAAAGGCAAGGTTCCGGTTTTTGAAACCTATCACCCCAGCTATCATTCAGGCGGCGCGGCCGGCGAAAAGAAAATGCTCACCGACTGGAACCGCGTGGTAAAAGAGTTACGCAAGATCGTTACCCCCGACGAAGGCGCCTCTACCAAAAAGCCTTTGTATGGCGCTACATTTACAGAAGCCGATTATGCAGCCATACCACGCATGGACCTGCCGTTTGGCCTGCCCGACTGGTTTGGCAACGATGCCTTCTTTAGGAAAAAGGGCGGCATGAACAGTGTTAGCAGACCATCGCCCGACGACCACCACACTTTAACATGGAAAGCACCCCAATTCAGCTAAATGGCAAAGAAACCGATCATAGACCCGCTCGAAAGCGCCCGTTATGGCTTGCATGGCACCATCGCCACCATGGCAGCACCTGACGAGATCATCAAGGGAACTATTTTCATCAACGCCGCCCGCATTGAAGCCATCATCCCCGATGGCAAACCCATTCCCGAAACCCTGACCGATTGTAAAATATACAAAACAAAAGGCGTCATCTTTCCCGGGTTTATAGAACTACACAACCATTTAAGTTATAACTGTCTGCCGCTTTGGAAGGTGCCTAAGAAATACGAGAACCGCGACCAGTGGAGTGGCATCGATCAGTACAAACAACTCATCAGTAACCCCATGAACCTGCTGGGTAAAACTAAAGGTTATGTAGAGGCCATTGTGCGCTATGTGGAATGTAAATGTCTGGCCGGAGGCGTTACTACTTCGCAGGGAATTATGTTATTCAGCAATGCGGGAATAAAAAAATATTACCGCGGAATAGTACGCAACGTAGAAGAAAC
>JAJKIL010000363.1 GCA_021154515.1 Niastella sp.
CGAAACGGTGAATAAAGCGGCGGTCAACAGGGTTAAAACAATCAGGTGGGATGCATACCCGTACGCTGTGATCCTGGTGCCAGGAGCGGGGCCCTCTGCACCTCAAACACCCTTAAGTGCTGAAGGCATGTTGCGCTGCAGACTGGCTGCCGTGCAATATAAAAAAGGCGCAGCGCCATTTGTGATGGTGTCGGGCGGTAAAGTACATCCCTACAAAACCACCTGGTGCGAAGCCGTTGAAATGAAAAAGTTCCTGATTGAAAAATTGAACATACCCGAAAATGCCATCATCATTGAGCCACATGCAAGGCATACCACTACCAATTTACGAAACTGTGTACGGCTCATTTACCGTTACGGAATGCCCTTCAACAAAGCCTGTATCACTACAACCTCAGGCGGGCAAAGCATGATGATCACAAACACGCTTGCTGCGAGATGCTTAAAGGAATTAAATGAAGTACCCTTTCAAAACGGCAAACGCCTGTCTGAAACGGAAGCTGAGTTTTATCCTGCCATTGATGCATTACACATTAATCCAACAGAACCATTAGATCCTTAATCCAGATAGAAGTAAGAAGTAGGAAATAAGAAGAAAGAAACTGCTGAAGATCATAGCCTCGCTATTGGTTTTGGGTCTGTATTTCCTACTTCGTCCCTCTTACTTCGTGCCACATCTATTTTTCTTTATTCTTAAAAACACTGTTTATGAACGTATACTCCATTGCAGCTACATGCCTGTTCCTTCTGTTCTCATCAGACCATCCTGTCAACATCAATATGCAAATTAAGCAGGCGCACACCGTTGATTCCTTGGGCGCCTGTCAGGGAGCCTCCTTTCAGCAAGGGCGCCTGTTCTTATATGGCGACCGGGAAGCAGGCATGATCAGAGAATATAAAATGATGGGCGATTCACCGGTGTATATAAATAAAGAATGCAAGCTTACTGAGAACGGGGCCGATGTGATCAATCACCCAACCGGTATTGCCTGGAATGGCCATTCACCCACCTTTATTGGCAACAGCATCCGGCTCGATGCAGCCGGTACCAAATGGAAAGCGGTTATTTACTGTGTAAACTGGCAGGGTTTGTTAACCACCGGTACATTAGATGGCAACCTGCTTAATACTATTGAAGACGATGCCTGCATCCAGGGAACCCGGCCCGAATACGTGCAATACAAAGGCAAGTGGTATGTGGCTACAGCCGATTATGGCGATAAAGGAAATGAAGTGAGGCTATACGATCCTGCACTTTTACAACATGCAAAAAAGACCAGCGAAAAAGGCGTGCTGGTAAAAAAGTTCACCTGCACACCCTGGGTGCAAAACCTTCACTGGATACCTGCAAAAAATATCCTGGTGCTTATTCAGAACCAGGTAGAGGGTAGAAGATGGCGGTTCACCTACCTGGATTTTAATAAATCAATGGAAACGGGCGCCCAGCAGGTAATTAAAGTGGTAGACCTTGACCGTACCGATGAACTGGAAGGGTTTACATTCCTCGATAATGATTCAAAAGGGATAGCTGTTAGTTCATCGCGAAAAGACAATGTAAACAACATGCAGATCAGCTGGAAGTAAATAATTGAAGTAAAAACTACTCACAATAAAAATCAACCATGGGAAAGGTAATTCAACACAAACATTTCACTTCAGGTTACAGAAGTATTTTCCGGCACCTTTGGTGGTGGACGTGCATTCTGTGTATGGTTATGGCAACTCCGGTGTTGGCGCAAACCAGTAAAGTTACCGGTACAGTAACCGATTCAAAAGGACAGCCATTGCCTGCTGTAAGTGTGCAGGACAAAAAAACAAGCAAAACGGTAATGACCGATGAAAGCGGAAAGTTCAGTATCGATGCCGGTGCAAACAGCACACTGATATTCTCCTATACCGGTTTTACAAAACAGGAAGTTGGTGTTTTAAACCACTCAGTGATCGATGTAAAGCTGGAGGATGATGCAAAAACGATGGACGAGGTGTACGTCGGTTATCAACGACTCAGAAAGAGCGATGTGACCGGCGCCATCTCCAGTGTAAAAGCCAGTGAGCTGAATCTTTCCACACCTACTATTAGCCAGGCGTTGGTAGGTAAAGTGGCCGGCGTACAGGTGGCACAGGTATCCGGCGCTCCTTATGGCGGCGCTAAAATCAGGGTGCGTGGTATTGGATCTATCAATGCCAGCTCGGAGCCTTTATATGTAATTGACGGTTATGCGTTAGGCGCCATGGTTGGTCAGCAGGGTACCGGTACCAACAACTCCTCGCAGGGACAGGGTAACGGTGGTAATGCCACGAACGGATATAACGCAGCCGCTTCCGGTAACGATATCTTCCTGAATCCTGATGATATTGAATCGATAGAAATATTGAAAGATGCTGCTTCTGCGGCCATCTATGGTTCGCGGGCATCGGGTGGGGTAGTGTTGATCACTACCAAAAGAGGGAAAACAGGCAAAGGAAAATTGACCTATGATTTTCAGCTGGGCAGTCAGTCGCTGGCCAAAAAAGTAAAGCTGTTAAATGCCGGTCAGTTCACCGATCTGTTTGTAAATGGCCGTAATGCCAACTACAAAGACATCCTGATCTCTAAAGGAGTAGCCTGGGATGATGCTTTTTATTCTGATGATAATAACACCCGTTTGGCAAAATCGGGTCAAACAGCTACCAACTGTTCTGTTTGTATCATCAAAGACCTGTATGATTTTCCTACACAAAAAATTATAGCGCCTAAGTACAATACCGACTGGCAGGATGTGCTGTATGATAATGCCCTGGTAACAAGGCACAATCTTACCTTCTCGGGCGGAAATAATGGCGTTCGTTATTTGGTAAGTGGCGGTTATCTCGATCAGCCGGGTATTTTAAACAGTACCTATCAAAAAAGAATTAACCTCAGGACCAATATCGATGCCGATGTTTCGCCCAAATTAAAATTATCTTCCAGCGTATTTATAACCAATACCGACAATCGCGAAGTGCAGGAAGGCCGTTTTAACCAGGGCCCCATCCTGGGTGCGTTGGTATATATGCCTGTTTTCCCTGCCTTTAATCCTGATGGCAGTCTGGCCATGTCGTATGCAAATGCAGGCGCTCAGTTCGATGGTTTTAGCTATGCATTTCAGGGTATTGAAAACCCATTGGCGCTGGCACAACGGGTTAAGATCACCCGTAAAGGAATACGTACTACTGCCAATACAAGTGCTACCTATGAGATCATAAAGAACCTTTCGTTTAAAGTAAACATCGGGGCGCAATCTTACAAAGAAAAATACGAATATTACTTTCCTACTAATTTAAGTAATGGTATCAATCCGCCCGGTTCATCGCAGTCAGTACTGGCTGCCAATGCGGCTGCACAGAATTTAGATATCCAGGACAGGCTGGCTGAGTATACGCTGAATTACAATAAACAATTTGGAAAACACAGTTTCAATGCATTGGCTGGTTATACAGCACAACAAACCACTACTGATGTGGTAGCTGTAGCGGCTAAGGATTTTACCAACGATTTGGTACAGGAAATTACAGCTGTTGGGTCAACGCCTGGTGATTTTTCTATACAGAGCAATACCGGTAAATCAGTCACTACGCTGGTGTCGTATCTGGGCCGGTTAGTATATAGCTATGACAGACGTTACAGCCTTACCGGTTCATTCCGTACCGACGCCTCTTCACGTTTTGGCCCGCAGAACCGCTGGGGTAAATTTGGTTCAGTATCTGCCGGCTGGGCTGTTTCCAATGAGTCTTTTTATAAAGACTGGTTAGGTGCCGGCCCTACTTTAAAATTACGGGCAAGCTGGGGTTTGACTGGTAATAATAATATCCCTAACTATAAATATGAGCAGGATGTAACCGGAGTAGGTGGGGCTGTTTTTGGTAATACGGTATACACTGGTTCATGGTCAGGTGGTATCATCGATCCTACCTTAGGTTGGGAATCTACCTCTCAATACAATTTTGGTGCAGACATCACTACGCTGAATAATCGTTTATCGATCATCGCCAATTATTATATCAGTAGATCTTACAATTTGCTGTATAGTCGTAATATTTCAGCTATTTCGGGTGGTACTAACGCTGCCATTACCAATAATGGAACTGTTTCTTCCACGCCTGTGGGTGTGCTTACCAATTTACGCAATTCAAACATCCATAACACCGGCTTTGATCTGCAGGTAGATTATAAAGCGGTTCAAACAAAAGATTTTAACCTGAGTGTGAGTGGTAATATAACAGCCAACAAAAATAAAGTAGTCAGTCTGGGCGGCGCCAGTGAAATACAGGTAGCAGGTGCTGAAAGAAGCTATATTACCAATATAACCCGGGAAGGTGATCCGGTTGGATCTTTTTATGGCGTAAAAGTAGCCGGTATGGTACGTCAGGGCGATATGGATAATGTGAATGCCGACTGGGCCGTATACAAAGCCAACGGTAACAAATTTCCTCCCGGCTATAAGTTGAAAGCATTCCCGGTTTCTACGTATTCAACCACGCCTTTAAATCCGGGTGATCTGTATTTCAAAGATTCCAATGGCGATGGATTGATCACCGATGCGGATAAAGGTATTATTGGTACACCTTATGCGAAATTCACTTATGGGTTTAACCTGAGCATGAACTACAGGTTCATTGACTTCAGCGCGTCTTTCAACGGCTCCTATGGTAACCAGATCATTGACGGACAGGACTACTATATCCGGAATATGGAAGGTTCAGGCAACCAGTATGCTGTAATTGACCAACGTTACCGCAGTGAAGCGCAGCCCGGTAATGGACATGAATACAGAAGTTCACGCGGTGGTTCACAAAGCAACAGCACCCGTTTATCTGATTACTATTTACAGGATGGTTCATTCTTCCGTTGCACCAATATCACGATCGGCGCTAACCTGGGCATGTTAGGTGTTACCAAAAAGTTGGGCCTCGCAGGCTTACGCTGGTATGCAGGGGTTGATAATGCATTTACTGTTACGAAATACCTGGGCTACAATCCTGAAGTGGATTTCAACAACGGTTCAAACCTGACACCAGGTATTGATTATGGTAAGTATCCGCTGGTTCGTTCGTTCAATACCGGGGTTATGGTAACATTCTAAAACAATAATTATAAAGATATTTATGCGTAATATATTTTCATTACTGGCAAGTGCGCTGTTGATTTTGAGTATCAGCAGTTGTGGTAAATCTTTCCTGGAAAAAACCAATCCCAATGCGGTGCGGGTAGATGTTGGTTATACTACGGAAGCTAACATTACTACCGGGTTGTATGGCGTTTATCAGGCTTTGAGAACCGCCAACTGTATTGGCGAAGGCGCACAGCTGTGGACAGATGACCGGGCAGATGATGTGAATACTACCGATAACCAATCGAACAATGGCGAGCCCTTTCAGTTCTCCGCTTTTTCACTGGTTCCCGGTAACTCGTATCTGTTAAGCCACTGGACGGCTTTGTATGCGCCGATCTCAAGAGCTAATGTTATACTGAACGCAATCGATACGGTTACCTTTGCTAACAATGCGACAAAAACGCAATATGTTGCCGAATTAAAATTCATCAGGGCACTGTTGTATTTTAACCTGGTGCGCGAATTTGGCGATGTGCCGTTGACAACTGAAAAATTATCAACCATTCAGCAAACAACCGCTTTAACTTTCCGGGAGAAAAAGGAAAAAGTGTATGCCCAGATAGTTGCCGACCTGAAAGATGCAGTGAGCAGCAATTTACCGGTGGTGCAATCTACAGCAAACAAAGGCCGGGTATCTTTACAGGCAGCCAATGGGTTATTAGGACAGGTATACTTAACAATGGCCACTACACTGGCAGATAACAAGATTGATAATCTGAACAATGCCAAAACCTATCTGCTGGCCTGTTACAACCAGAAAACGTTTACTAACCTGAGCGATATTCCATTTGCAGATGTATTCGATGTGACGAAGAAGTCTACTAATGCGGAAATTATTTTCCAGATCGTGTACAAACAGGGAGACGCCACATATGGTTCTTCCCTGGCAAAGAATAACCAGGCAAAGGGCGAAACGATCAATTCTATGTTTGCTTCCCAAACCGCAGGTGGCTTGTTCACAAAAGATCTGCAAAATGAGTTTGAAGCAGGAGATCTGCGCACTGCTTACTCTATTAAATTTGCACCTGCAGTAAATGGCTGGTTCATTACCAAGTTCAGAGATAACAGCGCCGGCGCTACCAAAGATGGTTATGGCGGTAACGATTGGATATTGATGCGTTATGCAGATATTATTTTGAACCTGGCAGAAGTGTATCTGTACCTGGGAGATAATGCAACGGCTGCTACCTACCTGAATATGGTGCGTGCACGTGCGCAGCGGCCGGATTATGCTACTATGATCGCAACCGACGCCACTTATAAAGCCAGATATCCAACGCTGAAACTGGCTATTTTACATGAAAGAAGGGTAGAGCTGGCTTTTGAACACCATCGCTGGCACGATTTAACCCGGTTCTTTACAGCTCAGGAACTGGTTGATTATTTCCGGGCAAAAAACCAGGCCGATTTCGATAACTCACCATTGACGAATATTACAACCAAGGATTATTATTTCCCTATTCCATTGGCTGAGCACAACCTGAACCCTGAGACAATGTATCAGAATGATGGGTATACTCAATAGACATTAAGAAAAAGGCAATAAGCAAAACAATGCCGGCAACCTGGTTGCCGGCATTGTTATTACAGGACTTTTGTCCAAAATCCCCTTCGTTAAAGTCCAGATAGCACCCGGACAGGGAAATAGTTAGACAATACATTTGTTGTATAAAAAATTACCACAATGACAACTTCAAACTATACTACTACTTTTCTGGTAGATCAAACACCCGCTGAGGCTTTCGATGCTATTAATGATGTTCGCAGCTGGTGGACGGAAAACCTGGATGGCCAGTCGAAAAAGCTGAAAGATGAATTTACCGTGTTTTTTGGGGATGTGCATGTGTCGACACAAAAGCTGGTGGAGTTAATACCCAATAAAAAAGTAGTGTGGCTGGTGACTGACAGCAACCTTAATTTCATCAGCGACAAAAGCGAATGGACAAACACTCAGATTAGTTTTGAGGTAACAAAAGTCGATGATAAAACCCAGGTGCGGTTTACGCATCTTGGTTTGGCCCCGGAAGTGGAATGTTTCGATGCCTGTTCCAATGCCTGGAGTGAGTATATCCATGAGAGTTTGTTCAGGTTGATCACTACAGGTAAAGGCAGACCGACGCCTGCTGAAGGCAAAACGCTTAAGGCTTAAGGCTGAATGCCTCTGGTAATAGGTAGTAAATTTTCGCAATAAAAAAACTCACGCAAATGCCAACTTTGCGTGAGTTTTGAATTATAGGACTTTCACGTTTGCCGTTTCACGTTTCACGTTTCCCGACTACTTCCAGCCACCTCCTAAATTCCTGTAAATATTTACAACAGCGTTCAGCTGATCTTTTTTGGTTTCTACGAGTTCTAACCTCGCTTCCAATGCATCCCGTTGCGTCATCAGTACTTCCAGGTAATCGGCGCGGGCATTTTTGAACAGGTCGTTCGAAATACTGATCGATGTGGTCAAAGCATCAACCTGTTTTGATTTCAGGTCGTAGCTTTTTTCCAGGTTGTTGATGTTCGATACCTGGTTCGACACTTCCATATACGCATTCACAATGCTTCGCTGATAATTATACAGGGCCTGCAGCTGCTTTGCGTTGGCACTGTTAAACTCAGCCCTGATCGCATTCCGGTTTACCAATGGTCCCATCATTTCGCCTGCGAGGTTGTACAGGATCGACTCGGGTAAGCGGAACAGATAGGCAGGACTGAATGAATTTAACCCTACTGCGGCTGAAAGACCCAGTGAAGGGAAAAATTCAGCGCGGGCGATCTTTACATCCAGTTTTGCTGCTGCCAGGTCCAGTTCTGCCTGTTTAATATCCGGGCGATTGATCAGCAATTGTGAAGGAATACCTGAGTTCACTACGGCAGGCACCAGGTTTACCATATTACTGGTATCTCTTGCGATCGGTTGCGGGAACCGGCCTAACAAAAAGTTGATCCGGTTTTCGGTCACTTGTATGTTTTGCAAAAGATCATACTCCAGGCTTTGCGTTTTCAACACTTCCGCTTCAAATTTCCGCACGGCCAGCTCTGTTACGCGGGCTGCTTCTTTTTGAACCTTTACTATCTCCAACGCATCTTTTTGCAGGGCGATGTTCTGTCGAACGATCGTCAACTGGTTATCAAACGCCAGTAATTCGTAATAAGAATTGGCTATTTCGGCAACCAGGTTGGTCACTACAAAGTTCCGGCCTTCTACCGATGATAAATACCTGGTAACAGCTGCTTTTTTCGAATTATGCAATTTATGCCAGATGTCTACTTCCCAGTTGGCAAAGGCGGCTACCGCAAAGTCGGTTAACGGATCGGGCATTTCCTTTCCGGGCTTGATCTCTGTGGTGGCATCACCCGCGCCTTGGCTGGTGTACCGGCCCACTTTCTCAACGCCGACTCCGCCTTTTATACCCACTTGTGGCAGTAATGGCTGCTGTCTGAATTTTATATCGTTCCTGGCTATTTCCACTTCCTGTAACGTGATCTGGAGTTCCTGGTTACGTTGCAGCGCTGAATCTATCAGGCTCACCAGGTTCTTATCGGTAAAGAACGACCGGTAGGGAAGCGCTGCGATATTGGTGGTGTCTTGTTTGTCGTTGTAGGATACGGGAACCGACTTGCTTTCGTGGACTTCCACAACGGCGGGTACTTTACAACCTGCTATAGCCAAACATAGGTATGCCAGACTTACGGATCGCTGAATGCTGAATTTAAACATTATGATCGATTTCTTCAGTTAACGGATTTTCATCTTCATCTCTAACCAGTCTGCGCTTTTCGGCTATTCTGCCAAATATGTAATATAAACCAGGAATGATCATTACCCCGAAAATAGTACCAAATAACATACCGCCGGCAGCGGCTGTACCAATGGTTCTATTACCAATTTTACCGGGGCCGTTGGCAAACACCAGCGGGATCAAACCGGCAATAAAGGCGAATGAGGTCATCAGGATTGGCCGGAACCGCACCCTGGCGCCTTCCATCGCTGCTTTAAGTACGGTAGCGCCTGCCCGGTGCCGTTGTACCGCAAACTCCACGATCAACACGGCGTTCTTACCCAACAAACCAATCAACATTACCATTGCCACCTGGGCATAGATGTTATTTTCCAGGCCCATTAAATACAGCAACAGGAACGCGCCGAAGATCCCGGTAGGTAAGGAGAGGATCACCGCCAATGGCAGGATGAAGCTTTCATATTGTGCTGACAGGATCAGGTATACGAAGCCCAAACAGATCAGGAAAATGTAAATAGCGCCATTACCCTGGGCTACCTCGTCTTTGGAGATACCCGCCCAGTCGATACCAAAACCTCTGGGCAGTGATTTGGCCGCTACTTCATTTATGGCCTGGATGGCCGTACCACTACTATAACCAGGCGCGGCTGAACCACTGATCTCAGACGCAGTATACAGGTTGTGCCGGGTAATTTCCGACAAACCATACACCTTTTCCATTTTCATAAAGGCCGAGTAGGGCACCATTTCATCGCGGCTATTCTTAACGTATAGTTTCAGGATATCTTCCGGCAATGCCCGGTATCCGGGAGCTGCCTGAACGATCACCTTATACATCCGGCTGAACTTGATAAAGCTGATCTCATAATTACTACCAATAAGGGTAGAGAGCGAGTTCATCGCATTATCGATCGATACGCCTTTTTGCTGGGCAATGTCATTGTCAACACTCAACATATATTGCGGGAAGCTGGCGCTGTAGAAACTGAATACGGAAGTAAGCTCCTTGCGTTTTCTCAGCTCTTTTACAAAATCGTTACTTACTTCTTCCATTCTTTTATAGGAGCTCAAACCGGCTTTATCGAGCAGGCGGCACTCAAAACCACCCGCTGCACCATAACCCGGTACTGCCGGCGGCTGGAAGAATTCTATATTCGCGCCCGAGATGTCTTTTGATTTTTCTTCTAACTCATCGATGATCTGCTGGGCCGATTTTTTACGTTCGTCCCAGGTTTTCAGGTTGATCAAACAGGTACCTGAGTTGGAACCGGTACCTTCCGACAGGATCTCATAACCCGCCAATGAAGAAACGGACGCAACACCTTCAACCCCTTCTGCAATCTTCTGCAGCCTGGTGGCAATTTCGTTGGTTCTTTCCAGCGAAGATCCCGGCGGTGTTTGAATGATAGCATAAAACATACCCTGGTCTTCGTTCGGGATAAAACCCGAAGGAACCTTTCCATTCAGGAACCAGGTGCCCACGCAGAATGCAGCCAGAATAAGGAAGGTAAGTCCCCGCCTGGTTACAATGTGACCCAGTAACTGTACATATTTTCCCTGTCCGCGGTTAAAGGTGTTATTAAAGCCTTCGAGGAATTTATCGACAGGATTTTTCTTTTTCTTAATACCATGGTTGTTCTTCAGGATCATGGCGCACAAGGCGGGCGTAAGCGTTAATGCTACCACACCCGACAGAATGATCGCTGTGGCCATGGTGATAGAGAACTGGCGGTAGAAGATACCCACCGGACCACTCATGAACGCCACGGGAATAAACACTGCGGCCATCAGGAAGGTAATGGCTATAATAGCCCCGCTGATCTCATGCATCGCTTTCTTGGTTGCCTTCAGCGGCGATAAATGCTCTTCTTCCATTTTCGCGTGCACCGCTTCAATAACCACAATGGCGTCATCCACCACCACACCGATCGCCATTACGAGGGCGAACAGGGTGATCAGGTTCAGCGTAATGCCAAAGAATTGCATAAAGACGAATGTACCGATCAATGATACCGGTACGGCCATCGCAGGAATAAGGGTAGAGCGCCAGTCGCCCAGGAACAGGAACACCACAATACCCACGAGGATAAACGCTTCTACCAGGGTGTGGATCACCTTTTCAATAGAAGCGTCCAGGAACTTGGAAACGTCATAGCTGATCTCGTAGTGCATTCCTTTAGGGAATGTGCTGCCTTCGATCTCTTTCATTTTTTTCTTAACGTTCTCAATTACCTGGCTCGCATTACTACCATACGATTGTTTCAATACGATCGCTGCAGATGGTTTGTTATTCAGGTTTGAATAGATGTCATACATCGAACTACCAAACTCAATATCCGCTACATCCTTCAACCGGAGGAGCTCTCCAGCAGGCGTAGATTTCAAAATAACATTCTCGTATTGTTCTTTAGTGGTGAAACGGCCGGAATATTTTAATACGTATTCAAACGATTGTGATCTTTGACCAGAGCTTTCACCGGTTTTACCGGGCGATGCTTCCAGACTTTGCGAGCTCAGGGCTGCCATCACTTCATCGGCAGAGATCTTATACGCCAGCATGCGATCGGGTTTCAGCCAGATACGCATGGCGTATTCGCGGTTACCCAGGATGTCGGCATAGCCCACACCATCCACGCGCTTCAGTTCCGACAACACGTTAATATCTGCAAAGTTGAACAGGAATTTCTGGTCGGTATTGGCATCTTCACTGTACAGGTTAATGTACATCAACATGTTCGATTCTTCACGGGTGATCTTTACCCCTTCGCGTACAACCAGTGGCGGTAGTTTGTTCACCACGGAGGCCACACGGTTTTGTACGTTCAAAGAAGCCACGTTGGGGTCGGTACCCAGGTTAAACACCACCTGAATGGATGCTTCACCGTCGTTACCCGCATCAGAGGCCATATATTTCATGCCGGGCACCCCGTTGATGGCGCGTTCGAGTGGAATAACCACCGATTTAATCATCAATTCGCCGTTGGCGCCGGGATAATCTGCTGTTACGTTCACCTTAGGTGGTGAAATGGATGGGAACTGTGTAACCGGTAAGCCGAATATGGCCAGTACGCCCAAAAACACAATGATGAGCGAGATCACTATCGACAGTACCGGCCTTTGTATAAATTTATTAAACATTGACTATGCTATTAGATATTGAATGACTACTCTGCATGTACCCGCAGGTGCTTTATTACTTCTTCAGGTTTTTCAAATTCATACTGAATTTTATCATCGTCTTTTACCTTCTGCACACCTTCGAGCAGGATCTTTTCCTCGTCGTTAAGGCCGGTAGCTACTACAAACAGATCAGGTAATTCACCAGTGATGGTGATGAGTCTTGATTTTACCACATTGTTCTTGTCAATTACAAATACATATCTTTTGTCCTGTATTTCGTAAGTGGCCTTTTGTGGTATCACCATAGCGTTCTTTTGCGGAACAGTCATCAATATTTTACCTGTTTCGCCATGTTTCAACAGCTTGTCAGGGTTCGGGAAGCGGGCGCGGAAAGCAATGTTTCCGGTTTCATTATCGAATTCGCTTTCGATGGTTTCTACTTCGCCGGTATATTTCAGGGGTTTGTTGTTTGCTAAAAGCAGGTTTACTTTTCCCTTTACACCACCTTTTGTGTTGGCTTTGTATTCCAGGTATTCGGGTTCAGATACATTGAAATAAGCAAACATCTGGTTGTTGTCTGAAAGGCTGGTGAGCAATTCGCCTTCATCGATAAGGCTTCCCAGTTTTTTGGGCAAGCGGTCGATGGTGCCATCGAAGGGCGCTCTGATCTCCGTGAATTGCAAATGGAGTTTTGCCAATGCCATTTCAGCCTTTGCCTGATCGAGCTTTGCCTGGGCTAACGCCTGTTCGTTTTTCGATACAATGTTTTTATCCGCAAGGGTAGTGGAATTCGCAAGTTCAATTTCTGCGGATTTGGTTTCTGCCTGTGCCTTCAATACTTCTGCTTCATAAAATTTGGGCATGATACGAAATAACAACTGACCGGTTTTTACAAACTGACCTTCATCCACATAAATATTTTGCAGAAATCCCTTTTCCTGGGCTCTGATCTCGATGTTCCGAACAGACTTGATCTGCGAAACATACTCCTTGGTAAAAGAAGTATCAATTCTTATAGGGCTGGTAACTTTATATTTACCAGGCTCCTCTTTTTCTTCCTTGGTAGACTTACAGCTTGTGTTGCACAATAACGCAACCAGGCCTGAGAACAAAACAACTCTCTTCATGACAATAAATGGGTGTTATGCGATTGACGCTTTTTAAAAGCAGGGTTTAACGTTGGGGATGCTATAGAATTATCAGTCGCGCCCAGGGTAAGATCTAAATTGTAAAGCAGGAGGTATGTACTAAAGAACAAACGTCAGCAAAAAAATCATGATCGGTCCCAGGGTTTCTGATAATATTCATCAGATCCTTAAAACACGTTGGGTAATATATTTAAACGCAAATAGACTGTAATATGTTTTCGAGGATCTGAAACGGCTAAAGAGATAGGTTAAAACAAAAGAAGCGCCGAGGGTATATAAACCCCTGGCCAGTAATTTATATTTTCGTGCGGCAGCGTCGTTGGAGTCTTCATCTTCTATATCGGAGAAGAAGTTGTCGCCCGGTTTACCAGGGTTGATGGCCTTAACGACAGACACTCCTTGTTTATTGTCTGTAAACTTCACATTACTTTTTACCAGGCGCAGTGAAGCGTAATTAAAGCCAGATATACCTGTATACAGGTAGTTATATCCCCCCAGGAGGATATAGAACACGCATACAATAATTATGGCTATTCTCATCAGGCCTCAAAACTAATAAGTAGTTGGGGGGTTAAAAACTTATTAGAGGCCCTTAACAAGTCATTTGCAAAAATATCATTGATGCATAATGAGAATTATATTTCCAGCGTTTGTTAATGAGAAATATGTTATTATGAAGTTAAACGCCATGTTATTTTGATGTTAAGCACAATAAATATTGTGAATTAATTACCGGCTGGCGCAGCAGGTTTGCCAAGCACATCATCATTATTAACGCCTTTCTTTTTTGATACGCTTTCTGCCAATTTGCCAAAATTCCATGTCAAAGCCAGCACACCGCCTCGTCTGATAACCGTTGTAGTATTGGTATTATAAAAATTCTGGTCCTTGGTTACGTTTTTAAAGGCCCTGTTCTTCTCATAATAATTTACTCCTCTTAGTGAAATAAGGAATTTGTCTTTAAACATTTTATAGTTCAACGCCACATTGTGCCAGGTATTGAACGGGTAGGTGGTTTGTATGGTGCGCGGTTCCTGCCATAAACCCAGGTAAGTACTTGCTGAGAATTTTTCGGTGAATTTATAACTCGTATTCAGGTTGAAGTTACAGCCGAAGCCGCTGTTCGATTGGGTGGCATCGGCATTATTGGTGACCTTACTATAGCGGAGCGCCCCGTTTACATACAAACTCCATTTTGGCGTGATCTTGGTAGAAAAGTTCAAACTAACACTTGTTTGGTATTCTTTGCCGATATTCAGACTGGTTGTTTTGGTAATGCCCGTTTGCGGATCAAAAAAGGCATATTGCAATATCTTATTTCCGCTGTAGCTGCCTTCAATATTAATACCGCTAAACGTATTGCCATTGCCATACCGCAGCTGACCGCTCAGGGCATGCATGGTTTGCGGGCCCAGGTCGGGATTTCCGGTTGTAATGTTCAATGAATCGTTATTAACAACAAAGGGATTCAGGTCCCAGATATAGGGGCGTTGCAATCTTTTGGTATAAGTAAATACCAGGGTGGTGGCGGTATTTAACTTGTTGGTGAATTGAATATTGGGCAACAGGGTAGTATAATTGGTCTTTACCAATTTCTTGGAAGCGACAAAATCGCCATTTACTATGGTGTGCTCAACCCGTGCGCCAAAGCGAAAGGTTGATCTTTTCAGTTTTACATTATACATACTGTAAATGCTGAGCACATCCTGGCTGTATTTAAAATAATCTGTATTGGCGACATTTATTTTATAATTGTCTGTTTCACCGTATTTTATCTGACTTTGAAAATCGGAGCTGGCCCGGCGTAAAATGGCTTTGGCGCCGCCTTCGAACCTGGTTGTTTTATTTATTGGGATAATATTATCCATCTGAAGCGTATACTGGTTGTTGATGGCATAACTATTATTAATAAGGTAGCGGTCGGTACCAGGGTTATCCTGCACACTGTTTAGTTTATTGTCGTTTTTGCCGAACTCGCCTAAAAAGCGAAAACTGAGTTCCCGTTCTTTATTGTTTTTGTAATGTTTGATATAATCGCTGCCCACACTTATCCCGGGATTATTGGTTTTATTATTCTGGTTGAAATAGCTTACGGTTGAAGGATCGTTTAAAAAATCAGTAGTGATGGTTTGGTTGGTTACCTGTTTGTTTGACCAGCTATCGATATTCGTATACAAACTGATGGTGTTCAGGCTATCTGCTTCAAAACTCAGTTCAGCATTGCCAAAGCTCCAGGTTTCACTGTTGTACCGGCCACCGTCGAGTGTTCTTTTGGCGTAAGCTGTTTGGGAGGTTGGCGTAGTGATATTGGTGTTGTGTTGCAAAACAGGATCTGCAAAACCTTTGTTCAGGAAAACACTGAGCCCGAATTTGCCAACCTTGGCATTACCATTGACAGAAAAATTATTCACCTTATCGCTGGTTCTTGAAAAGGAAGAAAGGGTGCCATTGTAGCCTACTACTTTTTTCTTTGTGATGATGTTGATGAGCCCGCCAATTCCCTCGCCATCGTATTTGGCGGAAGGCGTGGTGATCACTTCAATTTTTGAAATGAGTGCGCCGGGAAATCCCCGCAAAGCCTCTTTCACATTCCGGGCGAACATAGATGTTTCGCGTCCATTGAGCAACACCTTGAAGTTTGATTTGCCGTTGATCTTTATATTATCCTCCCCATCGACAGTTATAAACGGGGTTTTGCGCAGAATATCGAGCGCCGTCTCTGTTTTATTGGCCGGATCATCCTCTACATTGAGCACGGTTTTCTCATCCGACTGTTCAACCAGTGGCCGTTGTGCAGTTACCACTACTTCCTTTAACACCCCGGTTGTTTTGACTAACAGAACCGGATCCAATTGCATATTGACACTTGTCTGATTAACAGTAATTGAAATCCGTTTTTCAACAAAGCCGGTATGGGTAAAAGAAAGCACATAATTACCCGTATCGGGTTTGCTGAATTGAAAACCACCCTGCTCGTTGGTTAAAACTGTTTGCAAGGGCTTCGTATTATTTATTTTTAACAGGCGAACTGTTGCAAACCCAAGCGGTTTTGTGCTGTCTGTAACAGTGCCGGACAAGGTAGCAATGGTTTGGGAAAATAAAGGTGCAGACAGTAAGAGCAGGATTGCGGTTAAACTGCAAAGCAGTATTGGTTTCTTCATAAATGGTCAATTACGGGAATCAATCAATCATTCGGTTGTAAGAATAACGAAATGGTTCGTAGATTGATTGTTAATTGTGATGAGTGGCACCTTTTTGACAATTTTCACATTTAACCATTTAATTTTACCCAATCATTTCCATTTTACCTACTGATTAAACTTTATTTAAATGTTCAGAAAAATTGTAATGTCTGTACTCGTCTTATTCGTTGTACAAGCTACCGTTCATGCCCAAAAGCTGGCCCCCTTACCTATGAATAATAAGGAATGGTCTGAGCCTGCCGAGCCATTCCGGATTGCCGGTAATTTATATTATGTGGGCACCTACGATCTCGGCTGTTATTTAATTGCCACGCCCAAAGGACATATTCTCATCAATACCGGTTTGGCTGAATCGGTACCTATGATCAAAAAGAACATAGAACAATTGGGTTTTAAATTTTCCGATATAAAGATCTTGCTGACCACCCAGGCGCATTTTGACCATGTTGCGGGTATGGCCGAAATAAAAAAGCTAACCGGTGCTAAAATGATGGTTGACGCAAAAGACGCAAAAGTGCTGGCAGATGGCGGTAACTCTGATTACTATATGGGAGGGAAAGGTCCCCTGTACGTACCGGTAAAAGCCGATAAATTATTGCTCGACCAGGATTCTATCAGTTTGGGTGGAACGAAACTCGTGATGTTGCATCACCCCGGTCATACGCAGGGTTCGTGCAGTTACCTGGTGACGGTGAAGGATGAAAAAAGAAGCTATAGAGTGCTGATCGCGAATATGCCTACCATATTGTCCGATACCAAAATGACCGGCATGCCGGGCTATCCCGACATCAGTAAGGATTTTGCCTATACGCTGGATACCATGAAAAAACTGCAATTTGATCTGTGGGTAGCTTCTCATGCCAGTCAGTTTAAGATGCATGAAAAAAGGAAAGATGGCGCTGCTTATAACCCTGAAGCCTTTGCTGACCGTGCTTTGTATGATAAAACGCTGGAGGAGCGGACCGCTGATTATAAGAAATACCCCACAGCCCCCTAAAGGGAGAGTAAAAGATAGGGTGGGTCTCCTTTTCAAGGAGGCTCACCCTTATAATGTTAAGAGGGTGAGCCTCCCTTTGGAGGGAGACCCACCCTTTTTAATTAAACTTCAATACCACCGGTTCCATCCCAGGTGATTCCAGTTTTACTGCATAGGCGCCTCCTGAAGACGTCGGTTGCACATACACGATCAACGCGCCATGCATGGCCTTTCGGGTAGCCGCATGATAATCACTTACATCATTCGCATCACTGTTTTCTATTCCTTTCAGCGTAGCCGCCCCGGTAACACTTACCGTTACGGCGTTTTCTGCGGAATATACTTTTTGCCCTTTTTCATCGGTGATGGCTACTTCTATTTGTTGTAAACAATTGGAGTCACGAATAATGGGCGCCCATTGGTCCTGTCTTTCCTTTATACAGTGGCTTTTAAAGCTGTTGCTTTACCTGTTGTGCTCAACGTATATTGCGCTGCCTGCTTTCCGTTCTGATAACCTTTTACTACCAGCTCTCCCGGGTGGTACACTGTATTCCAGAATAAAATTCTGCTGTGGGCGTCGGCCAGGGCCCTTTTGCCTAAAGATTGTCCGTTTAAGAACAATTCGGCTTCAGAACAATTGGTGAAACAATTCACCCGGATAGAATCGCCATCGGCGCCCTCCCAAACCGGTGCCGCCTGTTTGTGGCTCCAGATGCCGTTATCTTCAGATTTGGGAATGGGTGCGGTACCCATATAGATCATCGGTTCTTTTGTCCAGATACTTTGCCGGAAATAGTATTCCGGTTTGGTGAATCCGCCAAGGTCTAACAGTCCGGCCTGGTTGCTGCGATTGGGCCAGGCGCCCGCTTCGCCAAGATAATCGATACCCGTCCAAAGGAATTGTCCGGCTATATACGGGTTCTTTTCAACAGCCTCCCAGGCGCTGAGGCGCATGCCATTTTCACTGTCGTAAATGACGCGATTGGGATATTGCTGGTGGTCTGCCGCATAGCGGTATTCCTGGTAGTTATAGCCTACAATATCCAGGTTAGCGGGATAACTGGTGGTGTTCGACATCACTACACCGGCCAGCGCAGCCGTTACCGGTCGCGTGGTATCGTATTGTTTGGCCACCTGCACCAGGTGTTGAGAAATTTCACCAAGACGGGCAGCTGGCGGATGACCGGCCAATTGACCACTGCCATAGATCTGCGGATTGTTGCCGGTGTTCAGGATCTCATGCGTATAGGGATCATTGGGATAGTCTATTTCATTGCCAATGCTCCACATAATAACAGAAGGATGGTTGCGGTTGCGCAGGATCATATCGCGCAGGTCGCGGTCGGCCCATTCTTTAAAATAAGTATGGTAACCATCTTTGCCCGGCGTTCCCTTGTTCCAACCCTGGATCCATTTGTTTTTACCCACTTCCCATTCATCAAAAGCTTCGTCCATTACTACAAAACCCATTTCGTCGCACAGGCGATATAAATAATCGGCATGCGGGTTATGGCTCAGTCGTAAGGCATTACAACCGCCTTCCTTCAGGGTGTGCAATCGTCTTACCCATACTTCCTCAGGTACGGCAACGCCCAATACGCCAGCATCGTCGTGAATACATATGCCCTGTAATTTGGTGGCTTCTCCATTCAGAAAAAATCCTTTGCTGGCATCGAACCTGATGGATCGGATACCCACTTCGGAACCCCATTCATCAATCTTTTTGCCTTCAGACAAAAGCGTCACCTTTAAAATATATGTGTTTGGTTTGTCGGTTGACCATAAGGCCGGGTTTGAAACCGTAAATGAACAATCACCCCCGGTTGTCGCATTGGGCGCAACAGTTATTGCTTTTTGTGCTTTTCCTGCTGTGTCTGCATGCCCATTGATGAGGCTGCATACAACCGTAACCCGTTTGTTTGCTTTTGTGTTATTGGTCACTGTTGTCTTTACATTTACAGTAGCACTGGTTGTTGACACTGCCGGTGTACTGAATGCCACACCCCATTGATTAATGTGCACCGGGTTGGTGGCAATCAGGTATACATTGCGATAAATGCCGGAACCCGTATACCATCTTGAATCAGCAAACGTAGTATGGTCAACTTTTACTGCAATGGTATTGTTGCCGGGTTGCAGGTATTGGGTGAGTTCATATTGAAATGGGGTAAACCCGTTCGGCCGTTTGCCGAGGGAATGGCCATTGATCCACACTTCACTGTTCTTGTATACGCCATCGAAATAAATATAGATCTGCTTTCCTTTCCATTCCGGTGCAAACGAAAACGTTTTGCGATACCAGCCAATACCACCGGGTGAAAAACCGGTACCGCTGGCCCATTCCATACTGAATGGGCCTTCAATACTCCAGTCGTGTGGTAAATTCAACATGCGCCAATTGGCATCATTAAAAGTGCTCTTTTCAGCACCAGGCACATCGCCTTTATAAAAGCGCCAGTCTGCATTGAACAACAACTGTTCCCTGGTTTCCTGGGCATGAAGGAGTGCGGGCAATAACAATAGCAACCACAAATAACAATTCCGTATCATTAGTATCCGCTGTTTTGTTGAATTTTATTATTGCTGGCCTGTATTTCGGTGCGTGGTATGGGGAGCCAGTAATTTTTGGTTTCAAAGTGACGGCCATCGAGTGCCACCTTTGTTGCATAAGTAAAATTACTTCCGTTTTTGATAACGGTTACACCGCCTGCTGGTTTGTTTTCTGTTACATCGGCGATCTTCCATCTTCTTACATCATAAAAGCGATGTTCTTCAAATGCCAGTTCAACCCGGCGTTCGTATTGAATGGCAGTCCGCATTTGTGCTTGTGATAATCCGGCCGGCAGGTCAGGCATACCTACACTGGGCCTTTCTCTGATTAAATTCACAGCAGCGCGGGCCGTCAGGGTTGATCCGGGAGGTACTACATCTGGCCCATAGGCTTCATTGGCTGCTTCGGCAAAATTCAATAATATTTCCGCGTAGCGAATATAGATCCAGGGTTGAAAACCTGCATTGCCCCAGGGATTCTGCAGTGGATAGGCATCGTTCATGTATTTTTTCAGGTAATAACCCGTTTTGGAGGTGTTCCAGTTATCGGGCCCGTCCTTACTGTCTTTGCCACCGGGCGTAAATGTTTCAATGGTATTGCCGCGATAGGTGGCGCCATTATATAAAATGGTTGCATAAAAACGGTTATCGCGCCCAACGTATGGGTTGTTGGCATCATAACCCGAAGTAGGATCGGTGATGGCTTTACCATTGTTCATTTGGTAATCATCAACCAGGTTTTGTAAAGGCAGGTTGCCGCCCCAGCCACCATAACTATTAGGGCCATTGGCTATTTCCAAATGGGTGTGATTGGCATTTTTGGTATACAACCGTTCAAAGATCGTTTCTTTATTGTCGTTTATAAGGAACAGGTTCGAATACCCGCCGGTGTAAAGGCTGTATTTATTCAAACCAATTACTGCCTGTGCGGCTGTTACTGCGGCCTGCCAGGTGCCGGTGCCATACAACGGACTGGCTGCATACAACAACAGTCTTGATTTCAAAGCAAGCGCGGCACCTTTGGTAGCGCGGCCCAGTAACCAGGCATCGTCGTTGTTCAATGGTAATCCATTGGCGGCATCATCCAGTTGCGCAACGGCATAATCGATCGATTCTTTCAGCGATGCTCTTTTGAAGAAGGCATCATCCTGTAAATTGTCGGTGAGGTTATAAGCGGAGTCACCCATCAAAATAACGCCACCATAATTTCTGATGAGGTCGTGGTAACGGAAGGCCCTGATGAATTTCAATTCGGCCATTAAGCGGGCTTTACGTGGCGCGCTCATGTTCACTTTGGCAATAGTGCTGATGGCAAAATTACAATCCCTGATGCCGCGATAGCTGCGCCCCCAAATGGTGCCGGCAATACCGGTATTTTCCGGAGCCAGTAATCCTTTTTGCACCAGCCAGGTATTGTCATCATTGTTATAGATAGATTCATCGGTGAGCGAGCTCCACATGGCGTATTCAAAACCGCGGCCAAAACCAGGATTGGTGCCATCACCTTCCTTATCCTGTAAGCGGATGCCTACATAACGGGCAACTACATAATCTTCATACAGGGATGAGTCTGCCAGGATATATTCCTGTGGAAGCCTGTCCGTTGGTTGAACGGTCAAAAAGTCTTTTTTGCAGGAAGTAATGGCCGTTGCAAAAAAAGCGGTATAAAATATATTTCGAAATATTGTTTTCATTGTCTTGCGGTTTGCTGTTTAAAATTGTAAGGCTACTCCAAGATTCACGATCCGTTGCTGGGGATAAAACTGCCCGCTGTAATTGCTTCCTTCGGGATCATAATCTTTTACTTTGGTAATGGTGAACAGGTTAAAGGCGCTCAGGTATACCCGCAAGGATTGCATTTTCAATTTTGATAAGGTTGAACCGGTTACGTTATAACCCAGTTCTATGTTTTTCAACCGCAGGAATGATGCATTATTTAACCAGAAGGTGTTTGGGTACTGGCCGCCGTTAACAGATGCTGAAGTGCGCGTATCAACGCGGGGATAGCTGCCATTGGGGTTGGCCGGGCTCCAGCGGTTATCGGCCCAGCTGCTGTAAAAATTACCAACGGTTCCTGATTCAGGCAGCACGAACTGGCTTACATGTGTTTGCCCGGCAAACACAACGGAAATATCAAACGATTTGTAATCGGCGTTTAATAAAATGCCATAGGTGATCTGGGGTATGTTGCCGTATTTTGATCTTACCTGGTCATCAGCTGTGATCTTGCCATCATTGTTATAATCCTGCAGGATCAGGTCGCCCGGTTGTGCTCCATCCAGGTGCGGATATTTGGCAATTTCATCGGTTGAATGAAAAATGCCGGTTGCATTGTATAATAAATACGTATTTAATGGTTTGCCCGTTTGTTTCTGATACGACAAAACCGCTGGTGCTTCATCTATGAACACGATCTTGCTTTTGGCATACGTGAAATTTCCGCTGGCACCATAATGCAGTTTCCCTTTACGGTTGTTATAACCCAACGTAGCTTCTAACCCATTGCTGTTTACCTTTCCAATATTTTCGGATGGCACCAGCGGATCGGAACCGTATGGGTTTACAATACCGGTTACATTGGGAATAGAGGCGTTGCGGGCAGCCAGGATGTTGGATCGTTGCTGGCGGAAATATATAAACTCAAAATTGATGTCATTGAATAATATCCCTTCCAGTGCGATGTCGGTTTTGCGTGCTTCTTCCCAGTGAATTTGTTTATTAGCGAGCTTGGTAAGGTCGATAGCTGGTGCTATACCAATTGCTGTGCCGGAGGCCAATACTACCTGTGTGTTGAAGGTGTAGTTATTGAGATATTGGAACAGCGCCACATTGTCGTTACCCAGCATGCCGTAGGACCCGCGCAGCTTCAAATCGTTTATAAAGGCAACATTGTGCATGAACGATTCGTTGGAGATGCGCCAGCCGGCGGAGAAGGAAGGGAAGTAACCATACCGGTGACCTGCGGGGAAAGTGGAAGAACCATCGATACGCAACTGTGCATCGAAAAGGTATTTTTCGGCATAATTGTAAGAGAGTTTTCCCAGGTAACTTTTGCGGGTATAATGATAACTGTTACCGCCGTTGTCGCGATCGGTAGCCAACGTTCCGCCTTGCGTTAATTCAGGCGTTAATGGCGTTGGGAAATTGATGCGGGAAGCGCCCAGTGAATCGCGTTTAAGTTCTGATTGTTCATAACCCACAAATGCATTGAAATTATGCTGGCCAAAGCTGTTGGCATAATTCAGCCGGATATTGGTGGTGAGTTGTGTTTGGTTTTTCTGGCTTTCGTTAAGGGAGGCGGCGTTGTTGTTGCCACCCACGATCCTTGACGTATAGATATCGGTGTTTTTATTGTAGGAATATAATAAGTAGGGTGTAGCAAAGGTTTTATTGAAGTACCAGGACTTGTCTACCGCAGCAAACGCATCAACCGATAAGCCTTTTATGGCTGAAATATTGTAACTGCCTTTCAAAATGCCATTAAACACCTGGCCGGGGTTCCTGTTCAGGCCACCTGCATTGGTTGCCATCACGGCCGGGTTGTTTCCCTCAATACCGCCAGATGGCAGGCCATTGGGGTAAAAGGCAGGAATGGTGGAGTAAGCGCGATAGATGGAACGGAAAATATCACTTGATGAAGAAGCAGGGAATTGCCGGTCTTCTTCGCGCCCCGATAAATACAGGCTTACCTTAAAATCCTTGGTGATGCTGGCGTCGATGTTCGAGCGGAAGCTGTACTGGTTGTACTTGTTGGCGCCGTTCTTATATAAACCGTCCTGGCTAAGCAAACCGCTGCTGAGGTAATAACGGATATTATCCGATCCACCGGCTACGGATACATTGGCCTGGTCCTGCCCCGTTGAGTTTTTCAACGTGGTTTTTGCCCAATTGGTATTGGGATAATTCAACGGGTCGGACCCATCGGCGAATTTTTGGATCTCGGCATCCGAATACTGCTGGTTCATACCACCTGCCTTGTTATTATAATAAGCAATTTCATTGCTAATGGCTGCATAGGTTTTTGCATCGGCCATTTCCGGCAAACGGGTGGGGGAAGAAAAACCATGATTATAGCTTGCCGAAATAGTGGGTTTGCCGGTTTTGCCCCGTTTGGTAGTAACGAGAATAACGCCATTTGCGGCACGGCTGCCATAAATAGCGGCAGAAGCGTCTTTTAGTACCGAAATACTTTCAATATCATTTGGGTTCAATCGTTCCAACCCACCAATTTGACCCGGTACGCCATCTACCACCACCAGCACATCGTTATTACCGGTTGTGGCCAGTCCGCGTACAGTAATGCCCGATCCATCATAACCAGGTTCGCCACTGCGGTTGTTGAGAATAACACCGGAGAAACGGCCGGCCAGGGAGTTCGATACATTCGCCTGCGGACTTTTAACCAGGTCGGCGCCTTTTACAACCGACACCGAGCCGGTAAGCGTGGCTTTCTTCGTGGTATTATAACCAACTACAATCACTTCCGACATACTGTTGTTAGCAGACGATAGGGTGACCTCCATGTTGCCGCCGGTTACGGTCATTTCCTCGGCTTTATAATTTACATGGGTAAAAACCAGGATGGCTTTTTCGGGCGCCTGAATGGAAAATTTTCCAGCGGCATCGGTGACTGCTGTTGTCTGGGTGCCTTTTACGGTTACCGTAACACCGGCTACAGGGCCATCGCTGGCCATTACCCGGCCTGTTACCGCCGTTTGCGCAAAAAGCGTCAAATTGGAAAACAGCAAAAAAGCAAGAAGAAAAAGTGGTGGGGCGATCCTGTAAAATGGGTAACAGGCTGCCCTGCATGTCAATTGCAGAATTTGTCTCATACGAACAAGCTCGTTTGGTTAAATAATCGTTTGCAGCTGTTTAAATGGATTCATATAGTATATAATACCAGCTGTCTACATATGCAAAGTAGGTCCAGGGCAGGGTGGAAGGAGGGGGGTATTTCCTATAATAAGGGGGGTATTTTGAGGTTTCATAAGATTGTTTTTTTATTAAGTGGTTTTTTTGTGGTGGAATGTTGTAAGGCAAAAGGCAAAGGGCAAAGGGCAGAAGGCAGAGATGGGCTCTCGATTTTTGAAATTAATAAGCGCTCCTGCACCTACGGAAATTATTGCCGATTGCTCTGGGCTTAACCGAGACCGACTGTCGA
>JAJKIL010000364.1 GCA_021154515.1 Niastella sp.
CGGGTGTGAAAGCCCCCGTGCGCCTGTAACCGTAACGGTGAATGCGGCGCCTGCTGCTCCTGTAGCTGCTTCGCCCACTTATTGCCAGCATGCTACTGCGGTAGCATTAACAGCAATGGGCGCCAACCTGCTCTGGTATACAAATGCTACAACAGGTACTGGTTCTTCCACTGCGCCGGTTCCTTCTACTGCCACCAACGGCATCACTACTTATTATGTAAGTCAAACGAGCGGGTGTGAAAGCCCGCGTACAGCAATAACTGTAACGGTGAATGGCAATCCAACAGTGGCCATTCAGCCAGTTACCGGCAATTTGTGCGCCGGCAATACGGTTACGTTGGATGCGTCAGGCGCTTCCACCTATCAATGGAGTCCTGCAACAAATTTGTCAGATGCTGCAACAAATAACCCCATCGTTCATATACAGAACGATATCGTGTATACGGTTACCGGTACCGATGCCAATGGTTGTACGGCCACGGCACAGGTTGCGTTAAAAATAGGGTCGGGGTGTTCGGTTGGTAGTTTGTCTGGCTATAACCTGCCGAATGCCTTTTCTCCCAACAGGGACGGACGTAATGATGTGCTGCATGTTAAAACAAGTGATGTGCCCCACTCATTCAACCTGATGATCTTTAACCGCTATGGGCAAAAGGTATTCGAAAGCCGCGATGTTAATGCCGGTTGGGATGGTACGCTGGCCGGACAGGTTGCCGAATCCGGCGCCTATGTGTATGTTATGGTGATCACCACGTCAACAGGGAGCGTGATAAAGAATAAGGGGACGGTGATGTTGATGCGGTAAGTGGACTAAAACCCACTTTTTAGCGTAATTTTGCCGAAATTATTCGATCTTGAGTGTTCCTGTGTTTTTGATTACGCCGCCTTTTACGCAGCTTAACACGCCGTATCCGGCAACGGCTTATCTGAAGGGGTTTCTGAATACCAAAAATATCCGTTCCTTCCAGAGCGATCTGGGCATAGAGGTAACGCTGGCCCTGTTCTGCCGGGAAGGACTGCAGGAACTGTTCAACCGCATCAACCAGCTGAATAAGCCATTGTCTGAAAATGCCGCCCGTATGGTGGCCCTGCAGGACGATTATATTCATACCATCAACGATGTAATACTATTTTTACAGGGTCATAACCCAACCCTGGCGCACCGTATATGCAAACGGGATTTTTTGCCCGAAGCCAGCCGTTTTGCGCAGCTGGAAGACCTGGACTGGGCCTTTGGCTCCATGGGTACGCAGGACAAAGGCAAGCACTTTGCCACCATGTACCTCGAAGACCTGTCGGACCTGATAGGAGAGTGTGTGGATGAGCATTTTGGGTTCAGCCGGTATGCCGAAAAACTGGGCCGTTCTGCCAACAGCTTCGACGAACTGTACACCGCCCTGCAACAGGAGTATACTTTTATAGATGAATTGCTGATTAGATTGCTGAAAGCGCACATGGAAAAGCTGCAGCCCAAACTGGCGGCTATTTCCGTTCCTTTCCCCGGTAACCTGTACAGCTCTCTGCGCTGCGGACAATGGATCAAACAAAACTATCCCGGCGTGAAGGTGGCCATGGGCGGCGGTTTCGCCAATACCGAATTACGCTCGCTTTCCGATGCGCGGGTGTTCGAGTTCTATGATTATATAACCCTCGACGATGGCGAAGCGCCGCTTGAACAACTGGTGCAACTGGTGGAAGGCCACCGGGCCCCAGCGGAGTTGAAAAGAACCTTTACGTTGCAGGACGGCGCCGTGCAATACATCAATAACAACAGCTGCACCGATTACAAACAGGCGCAGGTGGGCACACCCGATTACAGCGATTTTCTGCTCGATAAATATATCTCTGCCATTGAAGTAGTAAACCCCATGCACCGGATGTGGAGCGATGGCCGGTGGAACAAACTCACTATGGCGCATGGTTGCTATTGGGGCAAATGCACTTTCTGCGATATCTCCCTCGATTATATCAAACTCTATGAGCCCATTGCGGCTTCGCTGTTGGTAGACCGCATGGAAGAAATGATGAAACAAACAGGGCAGAACGGTTTTCACTTTGTAGATGAAGCCGCGCCACCGGCCATGATGCGGGCTTTGGCACTGGAGATCATTCGCCGCAAACTAACAGTGAGCTGGTGGGCCAATGTGCGTTTTGAAAAAAGTTTTACCCGCGATCTTTGCCTGTTGTTGAAACGCTCCGGTTGTATTGCCGTTTCCGGCGGACTGGAAGTGGCCGGCGACCGCCTGCTGGAATTGATCCAAAAAGGCATTACAGTAGCACAGGTGGCCCAGGTGAACAAACATTTTACAGAGGCCGACATTATGGTACATGCTTACCTGATGTATGGTTTCCCCACGCAAACCGAACAGGAAACCATCGACTCCCTGGAAATGGTTCGGCAGTTATTCGCCGCCGGTATCCTGCAGTCGGCCTTCTGGCATTTGTTCACCATGACGGTGCACAGTCCCGTCGGTATGCAACCGGAGAAATTCAAGGTAAAAAGAGAATCAGCCCTGGTGGGCGCTTTTGCCAACAACGACCTGGTGCACATCGATGAATCAGGCGCCGAACATGAGGCGTTTGCATTTGGACTGAAAAAATCACTGTTCAACTATATGCATGGCGTCGGCCTCAATGAACCACTGTCAAAATGGTTCGAGTTTAAAGTGCCTAAAACCAAAGTAGCGCCTGACTATATTCAAAAAGTACTGGAACAGGAAATATATACAGCGGCCAAACCCACCAGCCGCATTGTATACCTGGGCAAACCGCCCATCGTAGAACACTTCACCAAAAGTAAAAAAGGCAATAGCTGGGAAATGACCTCCCTAACCTTTCAGGACAAACGTGCAAAGGTCAGTATCAGTGTCGACCGCGAACAAGGCGACTGGCTGGCCGGGATGTTGAATGCACTATCTATCAACAATCCCAAAATGCTAACCTTACAGGATGTAACGGACAGCTACAACGCCGCCGGGCTCCAGGACTTTGAATTGTTTTGGGATAATAAACCGGTGAACACTTTGTACAAGGTGGGTCTGTTGCGATTGTAAAATGAGTCTTCTTCTGCATTCCTTTCGTGTTTCTTCAAGGCCCTTCAGAAACAGCTGAGATACTATATAGATACACTTACTTAAAAAGAAAGATATGTCTTAGATTATATATAATTAAATTTATCTATAATCTTAATTTATATATTTGTTCCAGTCCTGTAATATACAAATGCCTCAAAAGATCCGCATAAGTTAAGGTGATAAATACATGAAGGGTATGGGCATCCCAACCAAAAAAGTTAGTCTAAACTATTTTCAATATAAGTGATCCTGGCTAGCCAGGCTGTTTACGCAATGATACCTGTCCGGCTAATTGAGATCCTGATATTGACAATGGATTTAGTACAATTTATATTAATCCGTATTTATGAAAAAAACTGTACTCTACCTAATTATGTCGATCTGTGCCTGTGCGGGTAACACGCAGATCATAACGCCCACCACTCAGGGAAGATTCGGGATAGATGCCGATGTACAACACAATGTCTTCGTTACTGCCTCAAGCCCCTGTTCTGACTGCGACGACTGGTACTACGAACAGATCCCCAATGGCAACAACAGTATATTTGTGATTGACACAACAGGCGCGGCTGCTATTGTGGCCGGTTATGCGAACGCTGCCAACAGAAACATCCCGTTCTTCCGTAAGATGGCATATCCTGCCTTTTATCAAACAAACCAAAGAACTTTAATTGATGCGGTTTTTGTAAGGGATTATCACGGTTCTGACCAGACTGCCTATGGCGCAGGCTCCGATAAAAATGGCGACAGCCCGGTAGACTGGACAGGGGGGACGGTTAATGTGCTTCAAAAAGATGACATTCTCGACGTATACCTGCACTTAAGACGGCAAGGGCCCAATTATAATCAGACTGACCCGCTCTGGCTGTTTGGTGCGGTGGCTATAGAAGGTACGGGCGGTGACCGTTATTTTGATTTTGAATTATACCAGACCGATATATTTTATACCCGCAGCACCCTAAAATTTACCGGCTATGGCCCTGATGCAGGGCATACCTCCTGGAAATTTGATGCAGCCGGTAATGTAACACAGGCAGGCGATATGATCTTTGCGGCTAATTATAGCAGCTCAGATCTTACCTCCATTGAAGCGCGTATTTGGGTAGATCATGCTACATTATCTCAAACGCCGGCGACATTTGCCTGGACCGGCACTTTTGATGGCGCCAGTAACAATGCACAATATGGCTATGCAGGCATTCAACCGAAAAACGCCAACCCGTTTTATTTTGGTACGGAGAACGCCGGTTCTACCTGGGCAGGCCCATACAAGCTGCCACGCGCCAACGGTACTGTGGTAACGCAGTTTTCTGCAGGCCAGTTTATGGAATTTGGAATAAATCTTACCGTGCTCGGTCTTGATCCTGTTAGTTTGATGGGAAAAACGCCATGCGGCATCCCGTTCAGTAAAGTAATGGTAAAAACAAGAAGTTCCACCTCATTCACTTCAGAATTGAAAGACTTTATTTCACCGTTCGATTTCTTTTTACCACCAGCTGTGGATGTTGCGGCGGATCAACCTGTACTTTGCGGCGCCTCCGGTGTTGCCGATATATTAGTTACCGACCCCTTTTCAACTTCATTCTATACCTGGACTACAGCAGATGGCCATATTGTATATAACAACGGTTTCGATAGTATAAAGGTAGATAAGGCCGGTACTTATAAGGTAATTCAAACGCTGGCAAACGGTTGCCCGGCCTATGCTGTTGACAGCGCCACCTTAACCTACGATCCAACCTGTGTGGTGCTGGCCAGCAACAAAATAAATGTAACCGGGTTGCTCAATAACGGGTTGGTTGGTCTTGACTGGTCGGTGACTGCAAATAATGATGTAAAATATTTTACCATTGAAAGAAGTACCGACGGCGTTCATTATACCCTGGCAGGAACCGTGAATGCTGATACCCGTTCAACATACGCAGCTTATAAGGCTAATGATGGAGTATTTGGTTTAAACGCTTCGAAGGTATACTACCGCATAAAAGTAACCGGCAACAATGGCAACATCACTTACAGTAAAGTGGTTGAACTGTCTTTAGCTGTTAATAAATTATCGGTAACCCTGGCGCCCAATCCGGTAAAGAATGTGGTATCGGTAAATATTGCTTCCAATACCGATAAACAGGTACAGGTATTTATTTATGATGTTAGCGGAAAACTGATGAGGTCAACCAATGCCCATGCGCAAAAAGGTTATTCAACGATCAAAATGAACGATCTTGGTTCCTGGTCAAGAGGCGTGTATACAGTAAAAGTGGTATCGGGTAATGATGTTTTTGTGGAAAGAATGCTTTTAACAAAATAGTTTATAAAAAGGGATGGGCTTCTTTGCGGGCGCCATCCCTTTGATTTTAAAATCCATTAATCAGCTATGAGAAACGCATTGCACGTGCTTTGTCTTTGCCTATGCCTTCAATTATCTTTCTTGTATGCAGCACATGCGCAGGTGTCAGGCACCTACACCATCAATTCCACATTGCCAACCAGTGGTTCCAATTTCCATTCATTTACCGATGCGGTTGCTTACATGCAAAACGGACTGAACGGTCCCATTACATTTAATGTAACGGCAGGTACCGGGCCGTACAACGAACAGATCACGCTCGATAGCAGGATTGGTACCAATGCCGCCAATACCCTCACTTTCAACTGTAATGGCGTAACGCTGTCCTTTACTTCGAACAATACCAATAACCGGGCAGGGGTGAAACTGGATAACCTCAGTTATGTAACTTTTGATAAGATCAGAATTACCCCGCAGGCAGCCGGCCAGTTTGGCTATGGTTTTCATTTACTAAATAACTCAGATAATAATATTATCAGGAACTGCAGGATCATTCTTCCAACAAACACTACAACGCCCGACAATAACGAAGGCATTGTAATAAATGGTAACCACGGTGCAGCAACAGCTACCGGTACCAGTAATTGCGATAATAACCTTATTCAGAACGATACAATTTCCGGCGGAAGAACAGGCATTACGCTAAACAGCGCCCCTGTTTCCGGTGCTGCCGTATTAATGCAGGGCAATAAGATCCTGAACAATCTTATTTCCGACTCCTATACCAGCTGTATTCAATTGAATTATAACGATAGCACTGTGGTGGATGGCAATGACCTGCAGGGCGGCCCGCATGCCACCACCAAGGTCTCGGGCGTTTACCTGAACCTGTTTGACCAGCGTGTAAAAGTTATCAATAACAAAATCCATAATTTTCATATAGCTGCTTTTGGCAGCTATATTTATGGTATTTTGAATTCGGCACTGGGTGCTGCCGGTAAAGAAAACCTGTTAGCCAACAATCTCATCTACGATTTCAGTTCAAATTGGGTACAGAACGGCATAGCGGCAAAAAATGCGCCTGCTTCCTATTTTAATATTTACAATAATACCATTTCACTCGACGATCAGAACATGTATGGTGCGGAGTGCGACGGAATATATTTTCAGGATATAAGTAATGTGAATGTGTTTAACAATATCATTACCATCTCAAGGGCAACCAGCGACTGGAATTATGCTATTACATTAGTGAAAGCGATGCAGGGGCTTACCTGTAAACGGAATGTTTTTTATGTAGCTGGTTCAGATAATATAAATGCAGTTGGCGCGCTTGCCAACCAGGACCTGACGCTCTTATCTGATTGGCAAAAAGTAACGGGGCTGGATTATTCCTCGGTGTACATAGATCCTCAATATACCAATTTAGCCGCTTTCAACTTTGTGCCCAAAGCGCAGCCTATTGATAACATGGCGCTGTATGAAAATATAGATACCGATATAACCGGTGCAGCACGTAGCCCGCTGAATCCCGATCCGGGTTGTTATGAGTTTGTAACATCCGCCTGTCAAACCCCGGTTATTCCCGGAGGCACCACCGTATTACCTGATTCAATTTTATGTTACGGTCCACAGATCTCGTTGGGATTAACAGGTAATTCCTGGGGGGTAGGGCAAACCTATACCTGGCAAAGTGCTTCCTCTGCAACCGGAACGTATAGCAATATCAGCAGCGGCGTTGCGTATCCTTCATTGGATCTGTTGCCCGCCACTACGATGTATTACCGGGCCGCGGTGACCTGTTTGGGCAATACCATGTATTCGACCCCTGTACGGGTGATCGTTAATAGCATGTTGACTGGCGGTACTTATACCATCAACTCAGCGCAACCTACGGGCGGCATTAACTTTACTTCTTTCAGCGATGCCGTGCTGGCCATGGAATGTGGCATTACAGGATCGGTTGTCTCTAATGTCGCGCCGGGTTCCGGCCCTTATAACGAACAGGTGATCATTCCCGCTATCACAACTTCGCCTGCACAAACAATCACCTTTAGAGGCAATGGTGCAACGGTTTCCTATGCAGCTACTACCAGCACTGAAAACTCAGTAATAAAACTGAATGGGGTGGATTATGTTACCATCGACAGCTTACACATAAAAGTTATGGGCTCGTCATTTGGTTACGGAATACAATTGATAGGCGATGCAGACCACAATACCATAAAACGCTGCACTGTTTCAATGAGTACTACTGCTACCACCAGCGGTTATGCGGGTATAGTGCTTAACAACAATCTGAATGACCCGATAAATTATTCCAATATTTCTTATTGCGATAGCAATACGATCACCAATAATACCATCACCGGCGGTTATTATGGTATAACCTGTACATCGCGCACTATTAGCGCTCCAGCCCTTCCATCAGGCAATATCCTGAGCGGGAATACAATTATCGATAGCTATGGCTATGGCGTTTATCTCGATGGCATTGCCAATACACTGGTAGATAGCAATAACATCAGTCAGCAGGCCCGCACCGGTTTTACCAGCTACAGCGGCATCTATCTTAAACAGACCAACGCCTTTGGGTTGTCGCCATATGGCAACCAGATCTCCAGGAACAGGATCCATGATCTTATGACCAAAGGTTCGGTGGTAAGTACTGAAGTACATGGTATTCATGTTGAAGCGGTGGTTGGTAAGGCAGGCGCCCCCAACTTCGTTTCCAATAACGTGCTGTATAATTTTAGAGGAATTTCACCGCAATACGGCATCTTTTCCAGAAGTTCAAATTATGTAATGATCTATCACAACACCATTTCACTCGAAGATTCCCTGGGTACTACCAATGCCGGCATCATGACAGCAGGAGTCGGTTTACTGGGCACCCTGAGTACGGGCGCAGAGGTGAAGAACAACAGTGTGGTGATTAAAAGAGGCGGGCTGGGAACAAGAACTGGTCTCTATATACAAGGGAACGACAGCGCCCTGAAGGCCAATAACAATAATTATTTCATTACTGCTGCAACAGGAGTTAATTATACCGGTTCTATGGGCGGTAAGAACTATGCGCAACTGGCCGACTGGCTGGCAGTGAGAAAAGACTCGAACTCCATCAGTCTGTATCCATTGTACAAAGATTCATTGAAAGCCGATTTCACGCCTACGCTGATACCCTTCGACGATAAAGGCGCTTACGTAGGTATTACCAATGATATCAGTAATAACATTCGCAGCACCAGTAAACCCGATATAGGCGCCAATGAATTTACCATTTGTTACCCGCTCACCGAGCCGGTACTTACAATAGATTCCCTGGGTGGCTTTGTAATCAAATTCTCATGGGCAACCGTTGAAAATGCAAGGGGTTACCGGGTGTCGCGCGATGGCATTAACTGGACCGATCCTTCCACAGGCCACATGGGCACCAGCCATTACATTTATGGGTTAACGGGCCAGGATACCGTGGGACTACAGGTAGAAGCGCTTGGTACAAGATGGGATTGTCCATCGGTATTTTCAAAACGGGTAGTAGGTAAAACATTGAGCGACCAGATCTTTTTTCCCAATACATTTACCCCGAACAATAACGGGCAGAATGATGTGTTTAAAGTGTATAGCAACGTTATACAAACCATGCGGTTAATAATATTTAACCAGTGGGGCGAGAAGGTATTTGAAACAAACGATATCAATGGCGCCTGGGATGGCACTTACAAGGGTAAGCCGCAACCAATCGGCGTGTATGTATACGCCGCTTCATTAGTATTGACCGATGGGACCAAAGAAGTGAAAAAAGGAAGCTTTAATTTGTTACGGTAAAAAATAATTATATTATTATATCATTGTATTTAATTTCTTGCTGGCGAAGCTAAGCGCTTCTACAGGTGATTCGAACAGTACGGGTTTGCCTTCTTCATCCGTTATGATAACAGGAGAACCGGAGAGCGTTTCGTTCAGGTAATATTTGGCAATAAAATATTCTGTAGGTATAATATTGGGATTGGCCCTGTTGGCCGGTTGTTGTTCTACTTCTATCCAAACATCTTTACCGTTAATGGATTGTTTTTCTATCATGGTAAACAATTTCGAACTTTACATGCAAAGGTCAGGCCACAGCTGCCTGTAGGTAATACCTTAACATTGAATCTAAAACGATCTATAAATGTCAACAACCTCATGTAAAGTAACCATCCATATGGTGTCGAGCCTGGATGGCATTATTGCAAAAAAAGCGAATATCCTGATCTCAATAATCATTTGAAGTATCCATAATCAGGCGCATCCGGCTTTTGGAGTGTGCCATCAATAACGGCATCGAGCCAGCCTTCATAATAGTCAAGAAAATTAGTGGTGTCGGGTGTAAAAATGGGCTTCATAAGATAGTTGGTGTCCAGGTTCACTACCCGTCCTGTATGTGGCCCGTTCAAAATAAGAGTATGATAATACGTGCAGCCCTGGCTGCCCAGTCGTAAGGTGCCGCCATATAATTTGCCAGCTGCCTGTCTGTATTGTTCTTTTGTAATATTTTCGCCACTATGCTCAAATTCCGTTAACGACTGCCACTGATCCATTGACATGTCCGGATCAAGCTGGCAATCATGGGAAAGAAAATTTTCCTCAGCTATATTATATCCCAATGCGAAAATTCCATAACCAGGCCCTGCACCTGATCCCTGATAACCTATACCACCATTCCCGACCACCAGTAAAAAAGACCGGAAGCATTCGGGCAATTGAATGGAATGCTTTTGCTCGAACGCCGACACTTCTTCTTCGGTGGCAGGTACGTTCAACAGGTATTCATGGGTGCCAGACTCGAACACGTCGAAATCTTCATCTGCAGTTCTTGCCGCCTCCAGCTTATCTTTTATTCTTTGTAATTGCGCATCAAATGGCGTCTTGATGGGGGGTGTTGGTAAGATCATATATCACTGTTAAGGGTCAAAAATACAGTATTCAGCTATTATTAATAAAACATGGATATTATATTTGGCGTCTCTTTTACCCAGGTTCATACCGGTTTCACTTACTTATGGCATTCTTTATATATAAAGTTTTACATATGCCGGTAGTTCGTATATCCCACCACTTTATTTTTTCAGATTGGTTAAACATGTAAGGGATTCCCTTAACTTAGGTTTAACCATTCTAACATGAGAAAAATACTACAACCACTAGCCTTCCTATGCATGCTATTATTTATTTCCAGCCTGGCATTGGCCCAGGATAAAGGCCTGGAAGAATATCGTCCCTTATTGATAAAAAATGCAGCACGCCTTGGTATAACGCCAACTGATGCCACCGATGCGGTCATTTTGCAGGCTTATACCGATAACAAAAGTCATATCACTTACATTTACCTGCAGCAGACCTATCAGCAGATAAAAGTGTACAACACGATCATCTCGGCAGCTTTTATTGATGGCAGCCTGCAATATGCTTCCGGAAGTTTTGTGAAAAATAGTACCGGTAAAGCGGGCGCCCCGGTTGCTTCCCGGTCTTATATGGATGCTATCCGTGGGGCCATGCGTCATCTGCATTTAAATGAGA
>JAJKIL010000365.1 GCA_021154515.1 Niastella sp.
GGCATTATGGGTGTGTCAGCAGGCGGTCACCTGGCAGCCTGGCTGGGCAATACCGGCGATGATGTAGCAGCTATTGGCGACTCGCTCAACAGTGTATCCTTTCGTCCGGATTTTACCATCCTGGTATCACCGGTGATCACCCTGGGACAATATGCTCATAAAGGCAGTCGCGAAAATTTACTGGGCGCCAATCCTTCAAAAGAAATGATTGATAAATTTTCCATGGAGTTGCAGGTAAAATCTACCACGCCTCCCTGTTTTATTGCAGATGCGTTCAATGATAAAGCCGTTGATCCGCGTAACAGTCTGATGTTCTACCAGGCATTGCTGGATAAAAATATTCCTGCCAGCTTTCATGTGTTTCCACAGGGCGGCCATAATATTGCCCTGCGCAACAATCCCGGTTCTACCCAGCAATGGACAGCATTATGTGAAGCCTGGTTATTGGAAATGGGATTTTTGAAATAGTTTATAGGTTAATAAGTTCTTGAGTTATTAAGTTGGTAGCTCAATTATTTATTTGACTTATGAACCTACGAACTCAATAACTTACAAACTCAATAACAAAGGGATGAAAAGAATCTGTTTTCTCTTGTTTTTACTGGCGCCAGTTGTATATGTAAGCGCCCAACAACAGACTTATCCAAAATATTTAACAGTGGCGCAGGATGGTAGTGGAAATTATAAAACCATTCAGGAAGCGGTAAATGCCATGCGCGATTTTTCCCAGGAGCGCGTAACCATTTTTATTAAGAAAGGCGTGTACCATGAAAAGCTGGTTGTTCCGTCCTGGAAGACAAACATTAGCTTGTTAGGGGAGAGCCGCGACAGCACCATCATCACCAATGACGATTTCAGTGGCAAACCGCTGCCACATGGCCTCGATACTGCCAGCGGGCGGGATAAATACAGCACCTTTAATTCATATACTGTAATAGTAAAGGGCAATGATTTCAGGGCCGAAAACCTCACCATACAAAATGCCGCAGGTCGGGTTGGGCAGGCCGTAGCCCTGCATGCCGAAAGCGATCGTTGCGAAATAATAAACTGTCGTTTACTCGGCAACCAGGATACTTTATATGTGGGCATCGACAGCAGCCGCCAGTATTATAAAAATTGTTTTATAGAAGGCACTACCGATTTTATTTTTGGTCCGGCCACCTGTGTGTTTGAAAATTGTACCATCAAAAGCCTGATGAATTCTTACATCACGGCCGCCTCAACCACGCCGCGCCAGTCATATGGATTTGTATTTTTCGATTGCACCCTCATTGCCGATACCGCAGCAAAAAAGGTCTTGCTGGGCCGGCCCTGGCGCCCATATGCAAGAACTGTTTATATCAATACAAAAATGGGCGAACATATTGCTCCCATTGGTTGGGACAACTGGCGCAATCCCGAAAATGAAAAGACAGCGTTCTATGCAGAGTACAACAGCAGCGGCCCCGGCGCCAATACCTCAGGCCGCGCTGCCTGGTCGCACCAATTAACCAAAAAAGAAGCGGCAGCCTATACGCTGAGGAATATCTTTGGGGACTGGGCTCCTTCGGAGTAGTTGATCAGTTGACGGGTTGACAAGTTAACAAGTTAACAGGTTAACAGTTTGACGTGAAAGAAGAAGGTTAGGTGGAATAAAGCAGGAGGTTGATAGGGTTGAAAAAGTTGATAGGGTTGATAATGGGCCAAGTGTTAAAAGTAGTGAAAAATGGAAATAGAGAGGAATGTTGCATCCTCGCGAGCCATCTTTGCCCTCTGCTTCGCCCTCCGTCCGCGTGTCGCTGAAGCTTTAGCGGAGGCGCAAGCTTTAGCGTAGGAGGGCCCTTTGCCTTTTTCCATCATTGACAATTCAAGAAACACGATATAATGAAGAAACTATTTGTATTAGCATTTTCTCTCTTAAGTTTAAGTAGCATCGCACAGCAACCCTACGTATCAAAAGTGTGGGTATCGGATAATATGAACGGAACCTATAAGAACCCGGTTTTGTATGCCGATTATTCCGACCCTGATGCGTGCCGGGTGGGTGATGATTATTATTTAGTGGCATCCAGCTTTGATGGTATTCCCGGGTTGCCTATTCTGCATTCAAAAGACCTGGTAAACTGGAGCATCATTGGCCATGCATTAAAACGCCAGCCGCCTTACGATCATTTTTCAACAACCCAGCATGGCAATGGCGTATGGGCGCCTTCCATCCGGTATCACAATGGTGAGTTTTACATTTATTATCCGGATCCGGATTTTGGCATCTATGTAGTAAAATCAAAAAACATCACCGGTCCCTGGACAGACCCCATCATGGTAGAATCCGGCAAAGGATTGATCGATCCCTGTCCGTTGTGGGATGATGATGGCAAAGTATACCTTGTTCATGCCTTTGCAGGCAGCCGCGCCGGAATAAAAAGTATTGTAGTGGTAAAACAGCTCGATGCAACCGGAACCAAGGTACTCGATGGCGGCGTAATGGTGTTCGATGGTCACGACCAGGACCCCACGCTCGAAGGTCCTAAGTTTTATAAGCGCAATGGCTATTATTACATCTTTGCCCCGGCAGGCGGCGTGTCAACCGGTTGGCAACTGGTAATGCGGTCGAAAAATGTGTATGGCCCTTATGAAAGAAAAGTAGTGATGGACCAGGGCAGCTCAGCTATAAATGGTCCGCACCAGGGCGCCTGGGTAACAACCCAAACCGGTGAAGACTGGTTCCTGCATTTCCAGGACCTGGAAGCATACGGACGCGTAGTGCTGTTGCAACCCATGAAATGGGTGAATAACTGGCCGGTGATAGGCATTGACAAAGATGGCGATGGAAAAGGCGAGCCGGTTCAAACCTATAGAAAACCAAACGTTGGTAAAACGTACCCGGTGCAAACGCCGCAGGAATCTGACGAATTTAATGGCATCACCATGGGATTGCAATGGCAATGGCAGGCCAATCCAAAACCCTTTTGGGCTTTTCCCGGTAATGGTTACCTGCGTTTGTTCTCCGGCATGGTGCCCGACTCTGCCAAAAATATGTGGTTTGTGCCCAATGTATTGATGCAGAAATTTCCTGCCCCGGAATTTACGGCTACGGTTAAGCTGGATTTTAAACCCAGGCTGGCAGGAGAGAAAACCGGGTTGATCGTGATGGGTGCTGACTATGCTTTTGTGGGACTCACCAAAAAAGAAGATGGCATTTATCTTTCCTATGTGGTCTGTAATAAAGCCGAAGGCGGAAAACCAGAACAGGAAAAGATGATTGGTAAAATATCCGGCGCCACCACGTATTTGCGCGTACAGGTAAGCAAAGGCGCCAAGTGTAATTTCTCGTATAGTGAAGACGGACAGCATTATACTTCCGCCGGCGATGTATTTTCGGCCGTGCCCGGCAGATGGATCGGCGCCAAGGTGGGATTGTTCTGCACCCGCACCACGGTCACCAACGATGCAGGCTTTGCAGATGTAGATTGGTTTAGAATTGAATAAGATATGTAAATACCTCAGGTGGGTCATCCGCCAGCTGGCGGATGGCTCACCCGAGGTATTTCATTGTAACCAAAAAATGCCTACATTTAACCCCGATTGATTGCTTATTGAAAAAATATGACCATTGGCCTGACACATATTCAACAAGGAATACATGCCGGAAACGAACAATGTCTGGCAGATCTGTACAAATTATTCAGTAAACGGTTGCATCATTTTGCCCGTGTAATCACCCGCTCACCTGAAATTGCCGAAGAAATTGTAGAAGATGTATTTGTGAAGTTATGGAGTAATCGCCACCGCATAAACGAAGTAGAAAATCTCACCGTATATTTATATGTAGCAGTAAAGAACAGGGCCCTGAATGCCATTTCCAAAAAGGCTAAAGAGCTCATCAGGGCGCCCTTTGATGACCTGGATATAGAAACCGGTCAGCTGGTCTCCGATCCATATAATCTGCTGGTCACCGCCGAAATGATGAAGCGTATGCACCAGGCAGTGGAAAATTTACCTCCCCGTTGTAAAATGATCTTCAAACTGGTTCGCGAAGACGGCCTCAAACACCGCGAAGTAGCCGAGATCCTCAATATTTCCCTCAATACTGTTGATGTACAAATGGCTATTGCGATTAAGAAAATATGTACCGCATTGCAGGTCAATAAGGTTACCCGGAGCTTTTCTATACCAAAGCAGGCAGGGCAGTGATGAATCGGCAATCGGCAATATCGTGAAACGTGAAACGGCAAACGTGAAAGTCCTTAATGCAACCTCGCTCCAATATTTAACCCTTCCAAGCTTTCAGCAGGCTTGTCATCCCTTATCAACTCTATCAACTTACCTCTTCGTACCTCTTACTTCCTACCTCCTGTATTTTCCCGCGTCAACTTGTCAACTTGTCAACGTGTTAACTTGTCAACTCGTCAACTGGTCAACTGGTTAACTGGTCAACCTGCACCTTAATAAAAAAATATTTTTCCAAAACGATTAATGGTGTAATCCCAAATGCCTGTCCTTATAAACATAAACGCACTAGGCGCCAATGGAAACACCTGAAAGAATCTGGTTCCTGCTATCTCGTAATTTGAGCGGCGATGCCACTGAACAGGATAAGGAAGAACTGAACGAACTGTTGCAACAGCATCCTGAGCTGATGCAACAATATGACATGCTGCATCAGTTATGGTCGGTAAATGCGCCTGCAGGCGAAGAACCTGCCACCAGCGACAAACTCAATCGCATTTTACAACTGGCCGAAGCGGAAACTGCAGCCGGGAAATCAGAAGCGCCCGTAGTTCCTATTAAAAAACGGCGTACCGGGTATTGGGCAGCAGCAGCGTTGATTGTACTGGCAGCTAGCGCCTGGGCGTTGGTGACCTGGAATAATAAACAACAGGCATTAGCCGCAAATGAAGTAGTGGCGCCCAAGGGAAGTAAAACCCGCACCATTTTACCAGATGGCTCTACTGTTTGGTTAAACGCCGGTTCCCGTATTGTGTATGCGAATTTCAATGGGCCTGAACGCGAAATAACCCTCGAAGGGGAAGCATTTTTTGATGTGGTACAGGTGCTCTCACCGGCTACGCATCAGAAAAAACCATTCATTGTGCATGCCGGTACCATCGACATCAGGGTGCTGGGCACCGCTTTCAATGTAAAATCGTATCCCGAAGAAAGAACGATCGAGACAACGCTCATCAGGGGACTGGTGCAAATAACCCGCAAAGGCGATGCAAAGGGCAATCCGGTGTACCTGCATCCCAACGAAAAAATTGTGTTACCCGCCAGCAGCAACGAAGGGGTGACAACCAATGAACCGGTTGCTGCTGCTAATGAGCCGGCTATCAAACAGATCATTCATATCGACAGTACCATAAAAGACAGTGAACATATTGAGACCGCCTGGGTATACAACCGGCTCGAATTTCGTGGCGACAATTTTGAGCAATTGGCCCTGAAGCTGGAAAGATGGTACAATATCAAAGTATATTTTGAAGATGCGACTGTGCGTCAGTTGAAGTTCAATGGCTCCCTGCAAAATGAAACCGTGGAGCAGGCTTTTATGGCATTGAAAGAGGCGGTTCCTTTCGATGTAAGAATAGTTAACAATGAAGTATTTATAAAATCGACGAAATAATATATGGATTCCACGTAACCAAAAAAAACGGAGAATGTTGGAAGCATTCTCCGCGCATTACAGGTTAAAATTTTCAGGTGTCGTTTTCTCCACAACCCGCTTGCAGGCGGGAGGGGATGTGATTTCTTAACCCATAATAATACTAATGTATGAAAAGTTTTAGAACGGGCATAAAAAGCCCGTTGCTTTCCAATGCGCTGCTTGTTATGAAAATAACTACTTTCTTATTACTTGTTTTTGTGCTGCAGGTGTCGGCCTGGGGATTTGGTCAAAGACTGAACCTCCGGTATAAGAATGCTGAGATCGCCGGCATCCTCGTCAATATCGAAAAACAAACCAACTACCGGTTCCTGTACAATAACCAGTTGTCGGCCATCAGGCAAAAAGTGACCATCAACCTGGAGAATGTGGACATTCGCCAGGCGCTCGACAATTTGTTCTCCCAAACCATACTTACGTATAAGTTTATGGCTAACGGCCTCATTGTGATCAATGAAAATGCTGCCCCCCAGGCCACGGAGAAAAAGGTAACAGGAAAAATTACTGACCCAAACGGAACACCGCTCTCAGGTGTAACCGTAACCATAAAAGGAACGTCCAAAGCCACCACCACCAATGAACAGGGCGTATTCACCATCACAGCCGAAGACAACGATGTACTGGTGTTTACCTATGTAGGGTTCGACCCACAGGAAATAAAAGTGGGCGACAATACACAGATCAATCTGTCGCTGACCTCTGCAGCATCGAGCCTGGAGAACATTGTGGTGATCGGTTATGGTACATTGAAAAAAAGAGACCTTACGGGTTCAGTAGTGTCGCTCAAGGGCGATGAAGTTAAAAAAATAGCAGCCGGTAACGTAATGGAAAGCGTACAGGGTAAAGTGGCCGGGGTGGATATTACCCGCACCAGCGGTGGCGCCGGTTCCAGCGTGAATGTAACCGTACGGGGTAACCGGTCGATCCTGGCGCAAAACACGCCGTTGTTTATAGTAGATGGTATCCAGTACCCGAACTTTCAGGATATAAACCCCAACGATATTCAGTCCATGGAAGTGCTGAAAGACGCGTCTTCCACGGCTATTTATGGTTCACGCGGCGCTAATGGCGTAATCATTATTACTACCAAAAGAGGCGCTGCCGGAAAAGTAAGAGTAGGCGTAAATACCTATTATGGCGTGAACAAGAAAACCGGCTACCCGGTGCCGATGAACGGTCCGCAGTATGCTGAGTTAAAACGCCAGGGCGCCCGCACGGCCGGTACCTGGAATTCTTCAGCCGATGATGCCAAACTGTTCGGTGCTGACCTGCAAGCAGTACAGGACGGCGTTTCCACCTACTATCCCGGACTGCTGTTAAAAGATGGCTCTCAACAGGATTATGGCGTGAACGTAGCTTCAGGCAGTGAAAAAACAAAAGTGTTCTTCTCCTTCGATTATTTTAAAGAGAAAGGATTGCTCAACAATGATTACTCAGGCCGGTATACGTTACGACTGAACATCGATCAAACTGTTATCGGAACATTTAAAGTAGGATTGCAAAGCCAGTTAACTTATTACAATGAGAACAGACGCACCGATAACGTATTGACCGTAGCCAACAAAATAATACCTTACTACGTTCCCTATGCCGCTGATGGGTCGTTGGTAAGGCAGCCTGGTGGCGCCAACCAGATAAACCCGCTGATGGAAGAACTACCCGGAGCATATATTAATAATACCAATACCACCCGGATATTATCTTCGGCTTACGCAGAATGGAAGCCTTTCAGCAGTCTTACCTTGCGTTCAACACTTGGTATAACCAATGGTAGTTCGCGCAATGGTTTGTTCCTGGGCGAAAATACCATTACCCGCTTTACGGCAACCGGTTCGCTGGCAAAAGTTACCAATGCCACGCAGGCCGATCTTATCTGGGAGAACATCATAACCTGGAATAAGAAGTTTGGCGATCATGCATTAGATGTAACGGCCGTTACAAGTTATATTTCAAATAAAGTGGATAGCTCTTATGCGCAGGGTACAGGGCAAATTATCCCTGGCCAGGGATGGAAGGCTTTGCTGAACAACCCGTTGAACCTGGGCATCTGGAGTAATTATATCGGCAGCAACCTGTTGTCGGGCGCCTTCCGGGTAAACTATGGCTATAAAGGCAAATACCTGTTAACAGTAACCGGCCGCGCCGATGGTTCCTCCGTATTATTAAAAGAGAACCGTTGGTCATTCTTCCCCTCTGCAGCAGTAGCCTGGCGTATCATCGATGAAGATTTCATGAAAGATCAAAATGTATTCAGCGATCTGAAATTACGCGCCAGTTATGGAGTAGCCGGGAATGCAGCCGTTAAACCATATTCAACAACAACCGGGTTAATACTCATTCCATATTCCTTCAATGACATCAGTATGCTGGCCTATGGTTTTGACCCGCAGAATGGTAACCGCAACCTGAAATGGGAATTGACCGGTACGCAGAATATAGGGTTAGACTTTGGTTTGTTCAAGAACCGCATAACCGCCAGCGTAGACTATTACGATTCAAGGACCCGCGACCTGTTGTTGCTGCGCCCATTGCCAGGTTCATCAGGTCATACCAGGGTGGTGGAGAACGTAGGTAAAACGCGTAACAATGGAATAGAAGTTTCCTTACGCACCGTGAATGTGCAAACAAAACATCTTACCTGGTCAAGCGCTGTCACATATACCCGCAATAAAGAACGCATTACCGATCTGGTGAATGGTATAAATGATGTGGCTGGTGGCCTGTTCATCGGTTCCCCCGTAAAATCGTTCTATGACTTTAAAAAAGAAGGTATCTGGCAAACACCCGATTCAGCCCTGGCCAAAAGCTTTGGTTATAAACCCGGCGATATTCGCGTAGCCGACCTGAGTGGAGATAAATGCCAGCCCGATGATAAACTGGATGCTACTTATGATAGAACAGTGGTAGGTTCAGCAGTGCCCAATTATACGCTCGGTTTCAGCAACGATGTCAGCTACAGGAACTTCGACCTGAATGTGTATGTGTTCGCCCGGGTGGGCCAAACCTTTGTATCGGATTATGCCAATAAGTTTGAACCCAATGCCATCGAGAATGGCGCTAACGTTAATTACTGGACACCCGAAAACCCAACAAACGACTATCCAAGGCCGAATGCCAATATTTCAAGAGCCTCCATGCCCTTTGCTACAACGCTGGGCTATAAGGATGGTTCTTTTGTAAAGATCAGGAACATAACCCTGGGGTACACGCTTCCCAAAACAATTTCCCAAAAATTCCATGTGAACAATTTACGCTGGTATGTGAGCGCCAAGAACTACTTCACATTTGCGAAGCAAAAGGATTACGATCCGGAAGGCGAAGGCTCGTTTGACCGGCCATTGACCAAACTGTTGGTTACCGGGTTAAATATTGAGTTCTAAACTTTATTCATTTCTAGAAATTATTGGATTATGCAAAACAGTATAAATAAAGTCATGGGTTGGGTGCTGGCGGGATCCCTGGTATTTACCTCATGCAATAAAAAATTAACAGAATATAACCCCACCGGCATGACCGCCGATGTTACCTATACAACCGCCAAAGGTTTTGAAACCCTGGTGAACGCAGCCTATACCTATACCCGTTGGTGGTATGGAAAAGAAGAAGGGTACAGCCTTTCAGAAATGGGTACCGACATCTGGACAAACGGCACTGGCGACGTGTTCCCCCAATTATCGCGCTACGACAACCTGCAGGGAAGTAATACCTCGGCCCTGGGAATGGAATGGGATAATTTTTATGCGGCCATCTATTTAATAAATACCGGTTTGGCGCAAATAGACAATGTACCCGATTATACCGATAAGCAAAAATCGCAACGCAGCGCGGAGCTGCATTTTTTGCGTGCCTTTTACTACTGGCATATTGTAGAAACCTGGGGTGGCGTGCACCTGACCACCGAGGCTACAGCGCCCGGGGTAATTGAATCAACCGCCAACAGAACACCGGTGGAAGACTTCTATAAACTGATATTTCAGGATTTGGATTATGCGGTAAAGAATTTGGCAGCCACTACAAGTGACTATGGCCGTGTTACCAGTCCAATAGCCAAAGCATTTCAGGCCCGGATGTATCTGACCCGGGGTATGAATGCGGAAGCGGCAGCCACAGCGACTGATTTAATTAATAATGTCGACATCTATAAATACAAATTATTGCCAAAGTTCGCCGATCTGTGGAATATGGGTAACCTGAAGAACAGTGAAGTGATCTGGGCCATCGATTATTCAACCAACCTGGCCAATAACGACCTGGTATCAGCAGCCTATCCCAGCGGCCACCCGCGCGGCAGCAACAGTGGACATATGTTATTCCTGCAGGTATACGACCAGGTAAATAAACCCCTGCTGGTTCGTGATGTGCCCAATGGCCGTCCGTTTAACCGGTATATGCCCACAAAGGCATTGCTGGATCTGTTCAATGAAAATGACGATTCCCGGTACCAGTCTTCCTTTCAAACCGCATGGTTATGCAATAAAGCAGGCACCGGAGCCGGTAATAATTTTAAACCCACGGATATCTCCACCTTCAAGGTAGGTGATACAATTTGCTATACGTCAAAGAACACACTGGACACAACTGTCATGAATGCCAAACACTATACCACCTACGATATTTCACGCGTATATAATGCGGCTGGTATACCAACCAACAGACAGTTTTATGTGTCGTTAAAGAAGTTCAAGGATTCAACCCGCGCTTCCGCCGGGGAGGCGCAAAGCGCCCGCGATGTGTTCGTGATCAGGCTGGCCGAAATGTACCTGGTAGCGGCCGAGGCCAATTTCAACCTTGGAAAGCCTGATGTAGCCGCCGGTTTCCTGAACACCCTGCGCACCCGGGCTGCTATTCCCGGCCATGAGGCCGCCATGCAGATCACTGGAGCGCAGGTTAACCTCGATTTTATCCTCGACGAGCGGGCCCGCGAACTGTGCGGTGAACAATTGCGCTGGTTCGATCTGAAGAGAACGAATAAATTGATAGACCGGGTTACCAGGCTAAACCCCGATGCTGCCCAGTACATAAAAGACTTTCAAACGGTTCGGCCTATCCCGCAATCACAGATCGATGCCGTTACCAATAAGAGTGAATTTCCCCAAAATCAGGGATATAAATAACGTTTTAGGAGTTCAAGCATAGGTTTTACTACAGGAGGTTTCTTTCACAATCTTGCTGGCAGTCGCGTAAAGGGGTATGGTTCTGGGTAATTTACGTTGATTGCCAGCATTTTATTTCTGGCCACTATGTTATCGTTGCCGGTAACGTTTGCGTAAATAAAATTCCATATTCGTTTCGGTGGGTTTAAATATCTGTGTACACTTGCCCCTGAAAAACAGGTATTTCGAGTTGCAGGTTGCACGTTTCAGGTTTCAGGGACCGTTTTCCCCGGCAACCTGCCACTTGTAACCTGTAACTTCTATCTTTAATTCGATTGCTTTGCAGCACGTATTTGCAACTTTTATTACCTTTTCCAGAAACAAAAACTACTGCAGGCGTACGCTCAAATCGTTAAATTATCGGGTTGGTTCAACCGGGCTCAATACCTTTGTATTTTAAAATTTATTGATGTAAACATCGTGTAATGAACAATTGGTTTAAAGCAGCAGCAGTATTTGGTTTAATGGCTTGTTCATCCGGTTTATTGGCCCAAAAACTACCGGTCATTCAACCCACCAGTTTCAAAAAGGATTCTACTTATATTACCAGATTTGGAGCTCTTGCCGATGGTCAAACGTTAAACACGCAGGCCATCAATGCTGCTATTGATGCCTGTAATAAAAAAGGCGGTGGGGTAGTTGTTGTACCCGCCGGTCTTTGGCTTACCGGCCCCATCGTTTTAAAAAGTAATGTAAACCTGCACCTGAAAAAAGGCGCGCTGTTACAATTCACCAAAGATTTTAACCAGTACCAGCTGGTGGAAGGCAACTGGGAAGGCATTCCGCAAATGCGTAACCAGAGTCCCGTATCGGCCACCAATGCCACCAACATTGCCATTACCGGTTACGGCGTTATCGATGGCGGCGGCGAAGCCTGGCGCCAGGTAAGAAAAGAAAAGCTGACCGAAAGCCAGTGGAAAGAATGGACGACTGGCGGCGGCGTGGTTAGTGAAGATGGTAAATCCTGGTATCCCTCCGAACAATGGCTGAAAGCTTCTAAAATGAAGAACCCCGGTGAAATAACCCCCGACAAAACACCGGAATTCTATAAAAGCGTAAAAGATTTTTTGCGTCCCAACCTGATCGTGATCACTAAATGCAAAAAAGTATTACTGGAAGGAGTAACTTTTCAAAACTCGGCAGCCTGGTGTTTGCATCCGCTCATGAGCGAAGATCTTACCGTAAGAAACGTTACTGTAAAGAACCCCTGGTTTGCACAAAATGGCGATGGCATTGATGTGGAAAGCTGCAACCGGGTACTGATCGACAACAGCTCTTTCGATGTAGGCGATGATGGACTTTGTATGAAAAGCGGTCGCGATGAAGCCGGCAGAAAAAGAGGCCTGCCCACCGAGAATGTAATTATCCGCGATTGCAAAGTATACCACGCCCACGGCGGTTTTGTAATTGGCAGCGAAATGAGTGGCGGCGCCCGCAACATTTGGGTTAACAACTGTACGTTTATAGGAACCGATATAGGTCTGCGATTTAAAACAACCCGCGGCCGCGGCGGCATTGTTGAAAATATTTATGTCAACGATATCCAGATGATCGATATCCCCGGCGAGGCCATCCTGTTCGATATGTATTATATGTCGGTTGACCCCGTAGCGCTGGCTGGCGAAAAACGCGAGTTACCCAAAGTGGAGAAATTGCCCGTAGATGAAGGCACACCCCAGTTCAGGAATTTTGTAGTAAAGAATGTGGTTTGTAATGGCGCGGCCAAAGGCATCTTCATCCGCGGCATTCCCGAAATGCATGTAAAAGATGTTCGCATCGAGGATTGCATCCTGCAGGCTGATAAAGGCATCGACTGCCAGGAAGCATCGGGTATCAGCTTTAAAAATATCACGATCCTGAGCAAAGAGACCAACCCGGTTGTAGACATTATCAACAGCGACCACCTCACTTTTGATAAACTGACCTATAAAAAAGATGCTGATCTGTTATTCCGCGTAGCGGGCGACAGAACAAAGAATATAAGCATTCAGCATACCGATGCCTCTAAAGCCAAAGATAAAATTCAGTATGAATTTGGCGCTACGGCACAGGATGTAACCATCAAGTAAAACTTTTTACAGGCAACCTGAACCTTGCAAATTGCGACTTGCAACAAAAAAACACTAACATGAAGTTTTCTCGTACGTTGATTGCCATTAGTACATTAGTCACGGTAAACAGCTATGCCCAGCAGGGGACCTCCGTGTCGGGAGTAGCTACTTCAGCAAAACAGAACTGGTCAC
>JAJKIL010000366.1 GCA_021154515.1 Niastella sp.
AATAGGATAGTGGTTCTCAGCGTATTGGATTAACAGGCTCAAAAAGATAGCTATTATAAACGGAAATATCAAGTGTTTATTATTGGATCGGTATTTATATAAAGTTCTTTTAATCAAATTGTTATGTTTGATTCTCCGCTAAAGATTTCCGCCGGTTGCGATATATAATTCCCCGTACCTGGTTTGCTTGTTAACCGGTTAGTTACACATAATTTTGCAACCAGGTAGTTACATAAACCAATTATATGCGTCGTGATGTTTTTCAGGCTATTGCCGACCCCACCCGGCGGGAGATCATTGGCTTACTGGCCAATAAAACGCTTACCTTAAACGGGGTGGCTGAGAATTTTGAAATAAGCAGACCTGCTATTTCAAAACACATAAAAATTTTAACGGAGTGTGGCCTGGTTGTGATTAAACAACAGGGACGGGAACGCTTTTGTGCGGTTGATTTTAACCGGTTGAAAGAGGTAGCGGAGTGGGTAACGCAGTATCACCGGTTCTGGAATGAGAAGCTGGATGCGTTGGGGAGTTTTTTGGAAGGGGAGTGATTTCATCAGTTGACCAGTTAACCAGTTGACGAGTTAACCAGTTGACCGTTTCACGACAGATTGCCGCGTCGAGGCCCTTTGCCCTCTGCCTTTTGCCCTTTGCCTGGCTCTGAATAAACAAAAAGCCCCAACAGTACTGTCAGGGCTTTTATATTTTACAGAGATTGTAATCTACTAGTGATGATGATGCTGATGTTTTTCCGCTTCTTTAGAAAACTCTTCTGCCGTTACGGGCTTTTCAGTAGCGTTTACTTTTGTTTCAATCAGGTCAAACACCTTTTCAGTTTGAATACGATGGTAAGCATCTTCAACAAACTTACGGTCTTTCATCATGCGGGTGATGTATTCTGCGATCCAGGGTTGCTCTTCATCCTGCATGCCCATACCCATGTAACCGAATAACTGTTGTTTGGCAAAAGCTTCGATGTCTTCGTTCTTAACCTCGATGTTGTTTTCCTGCACCAGTTGATCGGTGATCAACGTCCATTTAAGCTGATTAACAAACGTAGGGAATTCGTGTTCTACTTCTTCCTGTGTTTTGGGTTGTTCGCCACCGGTTTGCATCCAGCGTTTCAGGAACGATTCGGGGAACTCGATCTTGGTATGGTCTAGCAGCACGTGGTAGATCTCGTGCTGTAAATGATTTTTCGTTTGTTTATCCCAGTAGCCTTGAATTTCCTCTTTTATTTCATTGCGGAATTCTGCTTCAGTTTTGATCTCTTTTTTGGGATAAACAGCTTTGAAAGTTTCTTCATTCAATGCTGCTTTTTCAACCAGGCCAACTTTGGTGATGGTTACGTTGAAGAATTTAGCAGCAGCTGCTTCGTCGTGTTTGTCGAGGCCGAGGTCGCTCAGTACCCATTCTCTTTCTTTTTCGTCGAAGGCTTTATTTAACTGAATGTTGAACACATCGTCTTTTTTCTTACCGGTAAGGGTGCTGCGTACAGGCTCAGCAAAGTATTTTACCAGGAAAGAATTGTCTTTAACAACACCACCTTCAATAACATTACCGTTAGCATCGGTTTCGGTGAAGGTTACATTCAGTACGTTTTCGTCTTCAGAAACTGCATCGCGGTCAACCAGTTTACCATGACGCACCTGTAAGCGGTTCACCTCTTCATTGATCATGTCTTCGGTTACCGTTACTTTGTTACGGGTCATTTTTTCTTTAGACAGGTCAGCTAACTGGAATGCAGGTTTTAACCCTACTTCAAAATCAAACACATACTCGGTGGGGTTATTCATGTCTAATTTCGGCGCTTCCTCTGTAGCAAGCGGTAAAGGCTGGGCGAAGATCTCCAGCTTCTCGTTTTGCATGTAGTTGCCGAGTTCTTTCTCAACAGTTCTGATAACCTCATCAGCAAATACTGACTGGCCATGCATTTTTTTAATCATGCCAGTAGGTACCATGCCTTTGCGGAAACCTGGTATATTGGCTTGTTTACTATAGTTTTTAAGTGCTTTTTCAAATGAAGGCAGATAATCTGCACCGGCTACTTTAATGGTAATTTTATCATTCAGCAGTCCGATATTCTCTCTGGTAACTGTTGCCATACGTTTTTTAAATTGGGTTGCAAAGGTAAGGCAAACGATGAAATCGGTCAAAACGAATAGGGATGTATATTGCCAGTTAACCTTTATCCTGCAAAATTAGCAGGGGAACATGGGTTTCGTAGGCCATTGCGGTGGTATGATTTTTCGAAAAAACCCTTTCCAGGAAGGTATGTTTATGGGCTACCATCACCAGCAATTCGCTGGAATATTGTTGTAAATATTTACTAATTGCCTGATTAACAGCTGGTTCTTCAAGGGTCACGTATTCATGGTCATATCCCTCAAAAATAATTTCGGTGCTTTTTTTGCCGGCTCGCTCGTGCTCGGCATTGCCGCCATGATTTTGTCGAATAAATAAAATATGTGTTTTGGCCCCAAAGGCGCGGGCCAGCTCTAACAGCGGATTAAACAGGTGGATGCTGGTTTTGTAGGTAAAATCGCTGGCATATGTAATATGTTTTATCGGGGTATAGCTGGCATTGTGCGGTACCACCAATACGGGTGTTTTTACTTTTCGGGAAACGTTGGTAGTGGTGCTGCCAATGATCTTATCAAGTCCGCCGGCGCCCTTCATCCCCATTATAATAAGGCCAAACTCTTTTTCTTTGGTGAGGGCTTTTATTTCGTCGGAGGCAATGCCGATGCGTACCAGCCATTCTACCTCCAGTCCGTAATTGTCATGTATCCAGTCTGCCTCCTTTTTTATTTGGTCCTCGTTTTCTTTTTGCAGGGTATCAACCGTAACCATGGCATATGGCACCTCGCTAATAGGCGTGGGGAGCATATAGGCATGGAAAAGGAGTAATCTGGTATGTAATAATTTGGCCAGTTCGGCAGCAAAAACAGCTGCATTGCGGGATGCGGGTGAAAAATCTACCGCCAAAAGGATGGTATTCATAACTAAATGATTATGGCCCTATAAAGTTAACAAGTTTGGATATGTAATAACTAATAAACATCAGGGAGGTAAATGATGTTAATTATGAAGAAAATGGGGAATAAAAAAGGGCCACCTTTACAGATGACCCACTTTAAGGGCGGTGCGCATGGAGGGACTCGAACCCCCATACCTCGCGGCATCAGATCCTAAGTCTGACGTGTCTACCAATTTCACCACATGCGCTTTTTTTAGTAATAAGTTCGATGTTTAAAGTTTTAAGTTTGACCCTGCCTGAAATAGTCGGAAATCAGGAGTTGAGGACAATAACTTAAAACTTAGAACTTAAAACCCCCGAACTGTTTTGGGGTTGCAAACATAGGGCATTTTTACGTAAATTCGTTAACTATGGATTCTGTTGCCGTGATACCGAAATATAATTTGAATGAAGAGCAGGAAAAAAAGCTAATACTCCGTGAATACCGGGCCCTGTTACGCGTTTTGAAACCCAAATTAAAACCGGGTGATAAAGAATTACTGCGCCGCGCATTCGAAATGGCCGCTGAAGCGCATAAAACCATGCGTCGAAAGAGCGGTGAACCCTATATTCTTCACCCGCTGGCCGTTGCCCGCATAGGCATTGAGGAGATTGGCCTGGGTGTACGTTCTACTATTTGTTCGCTTTTACACGATACAGTTGAAGATACCGATGTTACCCTGGAAGATATTGAACGGGAATTCGGCACCGAAATAGCCCGTATCGTTGATGGATTGACGAAGATCTCTAATATTATTGACGTCAATGCCTCGGCGCAGGCAGAGAATTTCAAAAAGATCTTACTTACGCTTACTGATGATCCCCGCGTTATTCTTATTAAACTGGCCGACCGGCTGCACAACATGCGTACGCTCGACAGTATGAAGCGGGAAAAGCAGTTAAAGATAGCTTCCGAAACAGTGTATGTATATGCGCCGCTTTCGCACCGCATGGGTTTGTATAATATTAAGACAGAGCTGGAAGACCTGGCGATGAAATACCTGGAACCGGAAGCCTATAAAGAAATAGCCCGTAAACTGGCCGAAACCAAACGGGAACGTTCCCGCTATATTAATGAGTTCATAAAGCCAATCAAGGAAAAACTAGATAAAACCGGCTATCAGTTTGAAATATACGGCCGGCCCAAAAGCATTCACTCCATCTGGAACAAGATGAAAAAGAAAGGAGTGGCTTTTGAGGAAGTGTACGACCTGTTTGCCATCCGGGTTATTTTGGATATTGCCCTGGAACAGGAAAAAGAAGGCTGCTGGAAAATATATTCTGTAATTACCGACGAATACACGCCCAGCCCCGAACGCTTGCGCGACTGGCTCAGCAATCCCAAATCGAACGGGTACGAAGCCCTGCATACTACGGTGATGGGGCCGCAGGGGAAATGGGTGGAGATCCAGGTGCGTACCCGGCGGATGAATGAGATTGCCGAGAAAGGGTTGGCCGCCCACTGGAAGTATAAGGAAGGTACGGCTGATGAAAGCCGCTTCGATAAATGGTTCCAGCAAATTCGCGAAGTGCTCAATAACCAGGACAGCGACTCCATCGATTTCTTACACGACTTCAAGACCAGCTTCCTGGCTGAGGAAATATATGTTTACACGCCCAAGGGCGATGTAAAAATGCTACCGGTTGATAGTACGGCCCTTGACTTTGCCTTTGCCATCCACAGCGCGGTAGGCTCGCAATGTATTGGCGCCAAAATAAACCATAAGCTGGTGCCGCTCAGCCATAAGCTGCGCAGTGGCGACCAGGTGGAGATCATTACCTCCAGCAAACAAAAGCCTAACGAAGACTGGCTGGGTATTGTGGTTACCGCCAAGGCGAAGAGCAAGATCAAAGACGCGTTAAAAGATGAAAAAAGAAAGGTGGCCGATGAAGGCAAGTATGTATTGCAGCGCAAGCTGGAGAATATGGGCGCAGCCTTCAATCAGCATAATGTAGATGTACTGGCTTCTTTTTACAAGTTGCCTTCACCGCTCGATCTGTATTACCAGATCTCTGTAAAATCCATTGACCTGAAGGAGCTTAGCGAATTTCATGTGCTGGGCGATAAACTGGAACCGCCTAAACCTATTCGGCCCGAAATAAAGCCCGATCCTATACATACGATGCCCAAAAAAGATGCTGAGCTCATCATCTTTGGCGAAAGCAGCGACAAGATCATGTATACCCTGGCTAATTGTTGTAAACCTATCCCCGGAGATGATGTGTTTGGATTTGTGAGTACCGGCAATGGGTTAACCATACACCGCACCAATTGCCCCAATGCGGCCCGTTTACTGGCCAATTACGGGCACCGGGTTGTAAAAACA
>JAJKIL010000367.1 GCA_021154515.1 Niastella sp.
AAGTACTGGTCCACTTCTGACTTATTACCATCGTTTTTAGCATTCGCCGAAAGCAGGAATCCTATTTGCGGGCCAAACTCCAGGTAGAATTGCTTTACAGGATGAAACTGGACCATCAGCGGTATTTGAATATAACTAAGCGCCAGTGTATACTCATCCCTGCCTACCCAATATTGCTGGCCCTGGCCCGAATAAAGCAGCTCCGGTTGAAAGCTCCATTGAGAATTGATCTTGCTATGTAAAAAAAAGCCTACGTGGCCACTCAACCGGTTATCGCCATTGAAGCCGCTTACGTCGGCAATATTAAGGCCGCCTTTTATTCCGGGAGTCAGTTTTTGAGCTTGTGAACCGTATGCAACCAGGCAAAACAAGAGAAGGGGCAAAACATACTTTTTCATGTTTGAAGGTGTTTGTTGCCCTCCAGTTTCCAAAGCGTATGCCAGTTTACTGGTTATTGTTCAATCGGCTTGTTAATCAATTCTATAAATTAATTCATGGAGAGTGTTTGCACAGCACCAATGTTAACTGTATTCAGTTGTTGCTGCTGTTTCAATACATAATCGCTAAAGCGGGTCATTACAGAATCCGGTAATGGTATGGATGGCGGGAAGCTTTGTTGTAACGGGTTCACCTGTTTTCCGTTCTTCCAGAAACGATAACATACGTGCGGGCCTGTAGCCAAGCCTGTACTACCTACATAACCAATAACCTGACCCTGGCGTACACTTTGTCCGGCGCGTACTGCCTGTTTGGTCATATGCAGGTATTGCGTGGTATAGGTATCATCGTGCTTAATCTTTACGAAATTACCGTTGTTGTTGTTGTACTCAGATTCTATTACAACACCATCGCCGGTGGAGATGATCGGCGTTCCTTCCGGTGCAGCATAGTCAGTACCCAGGTGCGTTTTCCATCTTTTTTGAACCGGATGAAAACGTCTTAATGAATACCCTGAAGTGATATGACTGAATTTAAGCGGCGCCTTTAAAAATAAGGTACGCAAACTTTTCCCTTTCTCGTCGTAGTAGTCGCCGGCATCTGTTGAATCGGGTTTATAATAGAATGCATAAAACTTTTCGCCATTATGGGAGAACACGGCCGATTGAATAGCGCCGGTTTCAACGGGTTCGTCTTTTATATAACGTTGCTCATACAACACTTTGAAATAATCGCCATCGTGTATGGAATAGAAGTCTACTGTATAGGCGTACAGGTCGGCCAGCTTCATTGCCAGTGCAGGATCGGTGCCTGATTTTTGAAAGGTTTCATATAACGATCCGTTGATGATACCCGAAGCAGTTTCCAACCGGGCTGTAACCTGCCGTTTGCCGGTTACCACTTTTACCGAATCGGTCAGATCGTACATCACATAATCGATGGCGTTAGGCTGGTAAACAAAATAGCAAACTTTATGTAAAGTATCTTTTGAAGAAAACACCGTGTATTGCGAACCGGCTTTCATCTTACGCACATCGTATACGTATTTTGATTTTGATTGCAGGTTTTTGATAGTATTGCTATCAACGTTATACAGTTCCAGGATGGAAGTGAGGTATTCATTTTTTTGAATAATGCTTTCTGAAACATTAAATGAATCGAGGGCCAAACCGAACCGGCGTGGAACTATAATTACTGTTGAATCCCTTTTTGCCACCTGGGGAGCTTTTTCTCCGGGTAAAGAAAGGTTCAAACTGCTCAATACAATTACCGCCACAATTAATACGGCCATAAGTGAAAAAGCAATGCCCCAATCCCTGTGTGTAAACATATGTGTTTATTTGCCGGTTTTCCAGGCGGCCATGTTTAGCGCAAAAACAGTGCCCGGCCACATTTAAATGGTTGTCTTTTTTGTTTCATCTTAAAGTCAGGCAGTTATGAACACTAATAAAGCACGATATCTGCCTGGATAGTAAAAATACGATCCCCTATTCCTAAACGCCCGATTGCAATAACGGAATTTGTTTACTATAATTAGAGATTAATGATTATTTAGAAATGAATTAACACGGGAACTAACTTATCACGTCCCGGCTAAATGGTAACAGGGAAAGTTCCATCAATTTCAAATGCTGGCGCGCAAAAGGAATTCCAATGATGGTAATAGCAAAAATAGCGGCAAAAACCAGGTGCACCAATGCCGTATATAAACCGCCGCACAACAACCAGATGATATTAAACAAAAGCGATAAACAACCTGCGCCACCCTGTTTGGGTACTATTTGTTTACCAAAGGGCCATAACACAACAGCAGCCAGCTTAAAACATTGTATGCCCCAGGGAATACCGATTATTGTAATGCATAATACAAAACCGCCTATGACATAACCCAATGCGGCGATCAATCCGCCAAACACCAGCCATATAAGGTTGCCCAGTAAATTCATGATGATGCAGGTATTATATGTTTTTCTTTATATAAAAAGCGATACGCCAGAATAGCGCTTACTAACATCAACACAGCCCCCAGGAAAAATGACGACCCCGGAAAATGGAAGGGCGCCGAATCTTTTGTAAAATAATCAAAAAGATTGTTCATTATCAAAGGACCAAAAAAAGAAGTGACACTTTGTAGTCCGCCCAGTATTCCCTGCAACTCACCCTGGGCATTGGCAGGCACATGACCGGCAATGGTAGATTGCAACGCCGGCCCTGCTATTCCACCCAAACAATAAGGCACCAGGAAGGCAAACATCATCCAGCTTTGGGTAGCAAATGCAAACAGGAACATACCCAGCGAATACAATAATAACCCAATATAAATGCTGCGCTCGTTGCCTAATACCGGATTCAATTTACGCATTACCACCGTTTGCACCAATGCAACCAGCACACCAACCAGCGCCAATGAATAACCGATCGTTCTTTCATCCCACTGAAACCGGTAAGCAGTAAAATAACTCCAGTTACTTTGTACGGCGTGGGCCGCTAAATATACCGTTGTGAGTGAGATCACCAGCCCACCAATAGCGGGATATTTTTTTAATTGCATCAACGAGCCAAAAGGATTGGCGCGTTTCCAGTCAAATGAACGGCGGTGTTCTTTATCGAGCGACTCAGGTAAAATAAAATATCCATATAACCAGTTCAGCAAACACAAAATAGCTGCGGCATAAAAGGGCGCCCGTAAACCCAGTCCACTTAATTGCCCGCCTATGGCAGGACCAATTATAAAACCCAGTCCAAAGGCGGCGCCTACCATCCCAAAATTCTTTGCCCGGTTTTCGTTGGTGCTGATGTCTGCAATATAGGCGTAAGCGGTACTAAAACTTGCGCCTGTAATGCCCGAGACAACCCGCCCCAGGAATAACCACCAATAGGTGGGCGCCATCGCCATAAATAAATAATCAATACCAAAACCAAATAAGGAAAACAACAATATAGGCCGGCGACCGTATTTATCACTCAGGCTGCCTAATATAGGCCCGCAAATAAATTGCATCAACGCATAAACACCCACCAGCCAGCTGCCATATTTACTTGCTTCGTTTACAGATACATGTTTCAATCCGGAAATTAATTTCGGCATTACCGGTATTATTAATCCCCAGCCAATTACATCAACAAGAACCGTAATAAAAATGAATTTTATAGCAGCAGAGCGAACAGGTTTCATACTAAAAAAAGTTGGTGCAAAGTAACAGGCTTTTTTTAGTATGCTGCTAAATATTTTGCAACCGGTAAACAACAGCTTTAAAACTGCTAAACAAATTAAAGTAATTGCAGCAATTTGCCTGTAGTATACAAAAAGTGATCGCTGTAACGTTCTATAAGGAACTAAAAACCAGCATTACAGGGAACCATGTATATTGATAACTTGATTTATGCTAAGATTTTCTGAAGAAGATATCCTCAATTGTCTTTTTAACATTTTTAGTTCGTTAATTTGTGCGCCTTTTTTATACGAAGCTTTTGGTTAAGGTTCTGATATATATGATCCGTACAGCTATTAATACTTATTTCAATCGTACCCTGTGGAGCATTTTAAAGGTCAATTAAAATCCCTTTGTATGAAAAGCCAGATGCATTACACTCACCCCGTATCGTCTACTCAAACTGTAGCAACCGAACCGGTTCCTCTTCATCGACTGATTGATCAAATAATGGTAGGCCTTTTACCGCTTGTTACCGGTAAAAAGAGTTTTGTGATTAACGATGTTGATCACACATTCCAACTTCAGGCTGATGAAAATTTGCTGGCCTATGTGCTGGGCAACCTGTTAAGCGGCGCCATTAATGGTACTGAAAATGTATGTATCAGGGTGGAAGCAGTTTGTAACAAGGAAGGGGTGCATATCCGTGTTCGTAATAATGGCTCTTATTTCTACAGTACAGTCTCAAACGGTTTTTCGCACGTGGTTCAGGCTGCCCGGCAACTAGGCGGCAATATCAGCATCTACAATCAGCACAATGAGGGTACCACGCTCACCTTTTCCATGGCAGCGCCCGTACAAACCATTTGCTGATAAAATATAAAATCCCCTACACCCTTTTAAGCAAGCCACTGTTATAATAAAAAAACCCCAACGGTTCTACCATCGGGGTTTAATATTTTAACCTAACAGGATTAATAACGATTGTTATAGCTGTTGTTACGGCTAAATGAACGTCTTTCTCCACCGCCGCCATTATTACCACCATTTCCGCCATTGCTGCTGCGCTCTTCACGAGGACGAGCTTCTGCAACTTTGATCTCTCTGCCTTCTACACGACCACCATCTAATTCAGTGATTGCTTTTCTGGCAGCTTCATCATTTGGCATTTCAACAAATCCAAATCCACGGCTTTTACCTGTGAATTTATCAGTGATTACACGGGCAGAAGATACTTCGCCATATTCAGCAAAGAAGCCTTCCAAATCATCATCTGTTACATTGAAACTTAAATTAGAAACATAAATGTTCATACTACTAACTAAAATTGGTTAAAAATTATTAATGGATCTGAGGTAAAGCAGGGAGTAAAGGAAGACTAACAACTATTAGCAGAAATGCGTAGCGAGATATATCGTTCACTTACCGAATGCTATTATCACTCAAAACTTGATGCGAAGATACTTTATTCGCATTGAATAACAATCATTCTGCTCGTTGTTGGCAAGTTAATTTATTTTAATGCAGGTTAACTTAAAATAATATCCACCCATATAAAGATTGCATTAAATTTAAAATTGACCATTCGCACTGCATATAACAATTACCGTGAAAAAAAGTTCACCGGTCATCACAATAATTACGGGCCGGTTAAACTAGTTCCTTGTTTGGTGCCATGAATCCTGTATCTTGTAACACAAGTTTTTAACCCATTTCAATAGCTAAAACACAGCCTGCTATGTTTTTTAAAAAGAAAATTACGGTTGCCGGTACTTTGATTGCATTGGTAGTATTAGGTATTGCGGCCAGCGCTCCGGCCGATCCCATCTTCAAAAACCTGAAAGTGCTGCCCAAACACACTACGCATGAACAGCTCGACAGTGTAATGCATATGTTCAACAGTTCGCTGGGCGTAAAATGTGGCTTTTGTCATGCCGCGCAAAAAGACAATCCTAAAAAACTGGATTTCGCCAGCGATGAAAAGGGTGAAAAAGGTGCTGCCCGCGAAATGATGCGGATGACCGAACGCATTAACAAAAAATTCTTCCATTATAAAAAGGATGAAGGGAATCCGGTTCCGCCGGTAGGCTGCTTTAGCTGTCACCATGGTAACCCACACCCTGAACCCACCGCACCTAAGGAAGAAAAAAAGATGCCACCGCCGCCGCCCGCTCAGCAACCTCAACCTGCTCAGCCACCGGCCAACAATTAACAGATCTTAATTCTACATTCATACTGACCTTAAACGAATTAGTCCCCCGATTCATCGGGGGATTCTTTTTTACGAAAACGTTTCCGTTAGATAACACCAACCGTTTCTCCTGGTAATGGTTTGCCTGTACGCTACGATCTGCCGTTACGCGGCAATAATTTGATAATTTTCTATTTTACCATTCCCGTGCCGCCTATTTGCAATTTGCCTACTTTTGCATCCTTATCTATTAGCAATGAGTGCACAACAATTTGATTTCGGTATGATTGGCCTCGGTGTTATGGGCAGAAACTTCCTGCTTAACATGGCCGATCACGGTTTTAAAGTTATCGGGTTTGATAAAGACAATCAGAAAACTTCCGCGCTGGAATCAGCCGCTACTGCAGGTACTACTGTTAAAGGAGTAGGCACCCTGCAGGACATGGTGAGCCAGCTGGCTGTTCCCCGAAAGATCATGATGCTTGTTCCGGCCGGTAAACCGGTTGATGATGTAATTGAAAGCCTGTTGCCCCTGGTGCAAAAAGGCGATATCATCATCGACGGTGGCAACAGCCACTTTACCGACACCTTAAGACGTGTTACCTATCTGCAGGGCAAAGGCATTCATTTTATGGGTATGGGTGTTTCGGGTGGCGAACAAGGCGCCCGTACCGGTCCCAGCATTATGCCTGGTGGCGATCAGGAAGCCTACTCCCATGTGCGTCCCATGCTGGAAGCCGTAGCGGCAAAAGTTGATGGCGTTCCCTGCGTAGCCCACCTGGGTAAAGGAGCCGCCGGCCATTATGTTAAAATGGTGCACAATGGTATTGAATATGCCATCATGCAACTGATAAGCGAGGCCTACGATCTGCTGCATCGCGGAGCCGGCCTTAGCAACGACGAATTATACACTGTTTTTGATACCTGGAACAAAGGCGATCTGCGTTCTTTCCTTATTGAAATTACCGCCGACATTTTTTTACAACCCGACGATAAAACGCCTAACCGCCTCGTGGATATGATCCTCGATAAAGCGGGCGCCAAAGGCACGGGTAAATGGACCTCACAGGACGCTATGGACCTGGGTGTTCCCATTCCCACCATCGATATGGCGGTGGCCATGCGCAACTTATCGGCCTTAAAAACCGAGCGGGTACAGGCTTCTGCCCTGTATCCCCAACAAACCAGTTTAATTGGTACCCCCAAGGAACAATTCATTCAACAGGTGCACGACGCCCTGTTGTTTGCTACCATTATATGTTATGCCCAGGGTCTGGCGCAACTGCACCGGGCCGGTATTGACCTCGACATGCAAATACCCATGCCGCAGGTAGTAAGCGTTTGGCGCGGTGGTTGTATCATTCGCTCAGTATTACTGCCAACATTTGCAAATGCATTTAAAGCGAACCCCGGGCTGTCGAATTTGTTATTAGATGCTGAGGTAGCCAAATTATTGAATGCAAACCAGGCCGGTACGCGTGCAGTAGCAGCCATGGCCATACAGCACAGCATACCAGCCGCAGCTTTGTTGAGCAGCCTGAGCTATTTCGATACCTATCGCAGCAAGCAGTTACCAATAAACCTGCTGCAGGCCCAGCGCGATTTTTTTGGCGCTCATACTTATCAACGCATCGATCAGGAAGGAACATTCCATACTGAGTGGGCGAAGAAATAATTAATATTGATACTTCAAATAAGAATATGACAAACCATAAAGCTCCGCCAGCTACTTTGTTGTTCATTTTTGGTGGCAGTGGCGACTTAAACCAGCGTAAACTTTCTCCCGCTTTATATAATCTGTTTATCGATGGCTGGATGCCTGAAAAGTTCAGCATTATTGGTATTGGCAGAACCCCTTATACCGATGATAAATTCAGGAAACACCTGTACGAGGGCATTCAACAGTTCTCCCGCCGTAAGGATGATAAGAACGGCCAATGGGAAACGTTCTCAAAAAATATCGGCTACCTGCAAATGGATGCCGGCAATGATGCCGATTACCAGAAAATTGCCGAGATCGTAAAGCAAAAAGAGCAGGAGTATGGCGAGCATCCCAATGTAATTTTTTACATGTCGGTAGCCCCGCACCTGGTACCACAAATTGCCAGCAAACTGGGCCCTTTAAATATTTGTCACGATACCAAATGCACCCGCATTGTGGTGGAGAAACCATACGGTCATGACCTTAAAAGTGCGCATGAACTGAATGAACTGCTGAAGTCGATGTTCGACGAAACCCAGATCTATCGCATAGATCACTACCTGGGAAAAGAAACCGTTCAAAACATCCTGGCCTTGCGTTTTGCCAATGCGCTGTTTGAACCGATCTGGAACCGGAACTACATCGATCATATCCAGATCACCGC